>NZ_JBVHEH010000031.1:0-77470 GCF_055562955.1 Kitasatospora sp. NPDC015121 | reverse complement strand
CCGCCGCGAACGGGGCGATCTTCGCCTCCGCCAGCGAACGCACCGACTCCCGGAGCATCACGTGCTCCTCACCCAGCCGGTAGAGGTCGAAGTCCGCCCCGGAGTTGTCCGCCATGTCGCCCGCCTCGTGTTAATGACCGTTAAGTAGTGGTCATCCTAGGCGCGGGGCCGGGCGGGCGGCAGGTGACCGGAGCAACACCGGGACGGCGCGCGGGTCAGCGGACGTCCTGGCCGAGGGTGTCGGTGCTGGTGCGGTGCTGGGCGAGGTACTCGTCCATCCGGTCGGTGCGCATCGCGTTCCACAGCACGCCCGCGGCGCCGTCGTCCATCAGGACCACCGCCTGGCCGTCGATGGTGTCGAAGCCGCCGAACGGGGCGTTCATGAAGTGCACGCCGTCGGGGCGGACGTCGCGCAGGCTCCAGGCGAGGTCGTACAGGTCGGAGTTGCTGAGGCGGTCGTCGACGCTGGCGACGTCGCCGATGGTGCCGAGCAGGCCGGTGAGCCGGGACGGGCTGGAGAGGGTGCCGGACCCCATCGTCTGGATCATCAGCGCGCGCAGGAAGTTCTGCTGCCGCTTGGTGCGGTCGAGGTCGCCGTTGGGCAGGCCGTGCCGCTCGCGGACGTAGAGCAGCGCCTCGGCGCCGTCCATGTGGTGGGTGCCGGCCAGCCACTCGCGGGCGTCGCCCTTGGCCTCGATGGTGCGCGGGATGGTGATGTCGACGCCGCCGACCGCGTCGGTGAGGGCGCGGAAGCCGTTCCAGTCGATCACCGCGACGTGGTCGACCTTGATCCTGGTGAGGTCCTGGACGGTCTGGACCATCAGCGCCGGACCGCCCCAGGAGTAGGCGGCGTTGATCTTCGCCTTGCCGTGGCCGGGGACCGGCACCCAGGTGTCGCGCGGGATGGAGACCAGCGAGACCGACTTCCGGTCCGCGGAGATGTGCATCAGCATCATCGTGTCGCTGCGCTGGGCGCCCGCCCGCCAGGCCGGGGCCCCGGCGCCCCTGCCGGTGGTCGGCTGGTCGGAGCGCGCGTCCAGGCCGACCAGCAGGAAGGTCTGGCCGGTGTGCGGGACGGCCGGGGGCTGCTCGGACGCGGGCACGGTCGGGAAGGCGTTCGGGATCCGCTCCACCGAGGACGCGTAGTGGTCGGCGACCCACAGCACCGCGCCGAACGCGCCGCCGCCGAGCAGCAGCAGCACCGCCAGCGTCCAGAGCAGCAGCCGCCGGGCCCGCCGCCGCCGGCGCGGGGGCTCCGGCCCGTCCGGGCCCGGCCCGCCGCCCTCGTGGTCGTCGGGGTCGCCGCCGGGGTCGCGGTCGAAGATGCTCAGCGGACCGGGGTCCTCCTCCGGCGCGCCGCCCCGTCCCTTGGAAGTCATGCGCGCATTGTGAACCTTCCGTACAGGCCTTCGAGCGGAAACCGTGAAATCGGCGCATCCCCGGCGCGACGGCAGGCGGCTACCATCGGTGGCTGCGGCCGTCGCTCCCTCCTGGTACGGCCCGGATCGAAGGGAACGCGAGTGGCTCCCCGCATCACGGTGATCGGCACTGGCTACCTGGGCGCGACGCATGCCGCGTGCATGGCGGAGCTCGGGTTCGAGGTGCTCGGCCTCGACGTCGACCGGGACAAGCTGGCCGCGCTGGCCGCCGGCCGGGTGCCGATGTACGAGCCGGGCCTGTCGGAGCTGCTGCTCAAGCACGTGGCGGGCCACCAGGGGTCGACCGGGCGGCTGCGCTTCACCGACTCCTGGGAGGAGGTCGCGGCCTTCGGCGACGTGCACTTCATCTGCGTGAACACCCCGCAGCGCAAGGGCGAGTTCGCGGCCGACATGAGCTACGTGGACTCCGCGCTGGGATCGCTGGCCCCGCTGCTGGAGCGCCCCGCCCTGGTGGTCGGCAAGTCGACGGTGCCGGTCGGCTCGGCGAACCGGCTGGCCGAGCGGCTGGCCGAGCTGGCCCCGGTCGGCGAGCGGGCCGAGCTGGCCTGGAACCCGGAGTTCCTGCGCGAGGGCTTCGCGGTCGGCGACACCCTGCACCCGGACCGGCTGGTGGTCGGCGTCCGCAGCGAGAACGCCGAGCGGCTGCTGCGCGAGGTGTACGCGACCCTGATCGAGGACGGCGTGCCGTTCGTGGTGACCGACTTCCCGACCGCCGAGCTGGTGAAGGCCGCCGCGAACTCCTTCCTCGCCACCAAGATCTCCTTCATCAACGCGATGGCCGAGGTCTGCGAGAGCGCCGGCGCCGACGTGGTGCAGCTCTCCAAGGCGCTGTCGTACGACGAGCGGATCGGCCGGAAGTTCCTGAACGCCGGCCTGGGCTTCGGCGGCGGCTGCCTGCCCAAGGACATCCGGGCGTTCATGGCCCGGGCCGGGGAGCTGGGCGCCGACCAGGCGCTGACCTTCCTGCGCGAGGTCGACTCGATCAACATGCGGCGCCGCTCCCGGATGGTGGAGCTGGCCCGCGAGCAGTGCGGCGGCGGCTTCCTGGGCCGCCGGGTCGCGGTGCTGGGCGCGGCCTTCAAGCCGAACTCGGACGACATCCGGGACTCCCCCGCGCTGAACGTCGCCGGGCAGATCCAGCTGCAGGGCGCCCAGGTCACGGTCTACGACCCGAAGGCGATGGACAACGCCCGCAAGATGTTCCCCAGCCTCTCCTACGCGGCCTCCCCGCTGGAGGCCGCCGAGGGCGCGCACGTGGTGCTGCACCTCACCGAGTGGCAGGAGTTCCGCGAGCTGGACCCGGCCGAGGTCGGCGCGGTGGTCGCCGAGCGGCGCCTGGTGGACGGCCGCAACGTGCTCGACGGGGAGGCCTGGCGCGCCGCGGGCTGGACCTACCGGGCGATGGGCCGGCCGTCCGCGGAGTGAGCGGAATGAGCGGTGCGGCGGCGTCGTTGCCCCTGGCATGAGCTACGGAGACGACGCCACCGTCCGCAAGGTCCTCACCGAATCCGGCGACACCTGGGCCGTGGTCGGCCTGTCGAACAACACCGCGCGGGCCGCGTACGGCGTGGCCCGGGTGCTGCAGCGGGCGGGCAAGCGGATCGTGCCGGTGCACCCGAAGGCCGAGGCGGTGCTCGGCGAGCCGGGCTACGCCTCGCTCGCCGAGATCCCCTTCCCGGTCGACGTGGTGGACGTGTTCGTCAACTCCGCGCTGGCCGGCCCGGTCGCCGACCAGGCGGTGGCGAAGGGCGCGAAGGCCGTCTGGTTCCAGCTCGGGGTCGTCGACGAGGCGGCGGCCGACCGCGTCCGGGCGGCCGGCCTCGACATGGTGATGGACCGCTGCCCGGCGATCGAGCTGCCGAGGCTGTGAGCCCTCAGCCGCCGGCCGGTGCGCCGATCGGGAAGGCGATGTCGCAGACCGGGTCGGCCGGGTCGGCGCCCGCCCAGTCGGCGAAGTACACCTCCCGGCCGGGCCCGGTGCGCGGCGTGCCGGCCCGCTCCATCCAGGCGCAGACCGCGTCGTAGGCGCTCAGGATCTGCGGGTACTCCACCTGCGCCTTGGTGATCGTGGTGTACGCCTCCCGGTGCGCGGGCTCGGTGCGGTGCGCGGCGGTCAGCCCCCCGGCCCGGGCCGGGTCGACCGGGACGCAGACCTCCACCGGGCCGTCGTTGTCCTCGTCGACCTGGCCGTGGTAGACGACGAACGGCGCGGCGGCGACACCGCCGTGCGCCTCGGCGACCGCGACCAGGCGGTCGGTCGCCTCCGGGATGAAGCGGTCCAGTTCGTCCGGCCTGGCGCGGCGCAGCTCGGTGAGCACCAACTGCTCGGGCACGTCGCGCTGTTCGATCCGGTACATCTCGTCGATCCCTTCGAGTCCGCTGAGTTGGACGCGGAGGTGGTCGGCCAGCGTCCGCTGCGAGGCGGTCCGCCGTTCGACGGCGGCCCAGTACGCGGCGATCCGCTCGGCCGCCGCGGGGCCCGGCAGGGCGAGCACCTCGGCGACCGTGGCCAGCGGCATGTCCAGGCCGCGCAGCCGGACGATCAGCCGCGCGGTGGCCAGCCGCTCCGGCCGGTAGTACCGGTAGCCGCTGTCCGGGTCGACCCGGTCCGGCGGCAGCAGTCCCTGCCGGTCGTACAGCCGCAGCGCCTTCGGCGACAGCAGGCCCCGACGGGCGAACTCACCGGTGGTGAGCAGCCGTTCCCCCTCCGCACCGGCCACGTTGCGGCCTGCCCCAGGGGCAGGGTCAAGACCGTGCCTCACGCGCCGTCCAGCTGCTGGCGGGTGGCGATCGAGGGGCGGCGCTCGGCCCGCAGCCGGCGGGCGACCGTCTCGGCCCCGCGCAGCACCCGGACGGCGTTGTGCCAGGTCAGCTTGGACAGGTCGGCCTCGGACCAGCCCCGGCGCAGCAGTTCGGCGACCAGCACCGGGTAGCCGGAGACGTCCTCCAGGCCGGCCGGGGTGAACGCGGTGCCGTCGTAGTCGCCGCCGATGCCGACGTGGTCGATGCCGGCGACCTCCCGCATGTGGTCGAGGTGGTCGGCGACGGTGGCGGCGGTGGCGACCGGGCGGGGGTGCTCGGCCTCGTGGGCGCGCTGCACGGCCATCGCCTCGGGCGTCGTCTCCAGCGGGTGCAGGCCCTTGGCGCGCATGTTGGCGTCGGCGGCGAGCGTCCACTCGATGGCGGCGGGCAGCACGAACTTGGGCACGAAGGTGGCCATCGCGACGCCGCCGTTGGCCGCCAGCGCGGCCAGCACGTCGTCCGGGACGTTGCGCGGGTGGTCGCAGACGGCGCGGGCGGAGGAGTGCGAGAAGACCACCGGCGCCTCGGAGACCCGCAGCGCGTCGCGCATGGTGTCGGCGGAGACGTGCGAGAGGTCGACCAGCATGCCGAGCCGGTTCATCTCCCGGACCACCTCCGCGCCGAACGCGGTCAGCCCGCCGTGGACGGGCTCGTCGGTGGCGGAGTCGGCCCACGGCACGTTGGAGTTGTGGGTGAGCGTCAGGTAGCGCACGCCCAGTTCGTACAGCGCGCGCAGGGTGGCCAGCGAGGAGTTGATGGAGTGGCCGCCCTCGGCGCCCATCAGCGAGGCGATCCGGCCCTCGGCGCGGGCCGCCTCCAGGTCGTCGGCGGTCAGCGCGAGCCGCAGCCGCCCGGGGTACCGGGCGGTCATCTCCCGGACGAAGTCGACCTGTTCGAGGGTGGCGCTGACCGCGTCGTCGCCCGCCAGCTCGGCCGGCACGTACACCGACCAGAACTGCGCACCGACCCCGCCCGCCCGCAGGCGGTCGAAGTCGGTGTGCAGCCGGTGGCTCTGGTCCGCCGTCAGGTCCACGGCGTCGAGGTCGTACCCGGCCTGGGCGCGCATCGCCCAGGGCAGGTCGTTGTGGCCGTCCACCACCGGGGTGGCGCGCAGGACGGCCCGGGCGCGGTCGAGCAGTTCGGGGGTCATCCCCCCGTTCTACTACTTGCCGAACCCGAAGGACTCGTTCCCGGCCACCTTGGTGCGCAGCTTGCGCCCCTTGTCGGTGGCCTGGTTGTTCAGCTCGGCCTGGAACTCGACCATCCGCTCGGCGAGTTCGGCGTCGAACGCGGCCAGCATCCGGACCGCGAGCAGTCCGGCGTTGCGCGCCCCGGCGATCGACACCGTGGCCACCGGCACCCCGGCGGGCATCTGGACGATCGACATCAGGCTGTCCATCCCGTCCAGGTAGCGCAGCGGCACCGGCACCCCGATCACCGGCAGCGGCGTCACCGACGCCAGCATCCCCGGCAGGTGGGCCGCCCCGCCGGCCCCGGCGATGACCGCCTTCAGCCCGCGCCCGTGCGCCTGCTCGCCGTACGCCACCATCTCGCGCGGCATCCGGTGCGCGGAGACCACATCGACCTCGTACGGGATCTCGAACTCGTCGAGCGCCTGCGCGGCGGCCTCCATCACGGGCCAGTCGGAGTCGGAGCCCATCACGATGCCGACAAGGGGGGACTGGGGGGACCGGGTCATGGGGGAGTCCTCTCATAGGTACCCCGGGGCTTGGACCGGGGGGGTGGGCCGGACCGTCATCGGACGATCCGCCGTCACAGTGGGTGACCACTCGACGTACTGTCAGTGACGGGTTCTAGCGTGTGCGTCGTGGCGACCACTCACGTGAAGCGGGCGTTCAAGTACCGCTGCTACCCGACGGACGTGCAGGCGGCCGAACTGTCGCGCACGTTCGGGTGCGTGCGGCTGGTCTACAACCTGGCGCTGGCCGCTCGCGCGGAGGCGTGGACGGAGCGTGGGGAGCGGATCGGGTACGGGGCGTCGTCGGCGATGCTGACGGAGTGGAAGCGGACGGCGGAGCTGGCGTTCCTGTCCGAGGTGTCGTGCGTGCCGCTGCAGCAGGCGTTGCGGCACCTGCAGACGGCGTTCACCGGCTTCTTCGCCGGACGGTCGGGGCATCCCCGGTTCAAGTCGAAGAAGCGCTCGCGGGCCGCTGCCGAGTACACGCGATCGGCGTTCCGCTACCGGGACGGACAGTTGACGCTGGCGAAGACGGCCGAGCCGCTGGACATCCGCTGGTCGCGGCCGCTGCCCGCGGGCGCGGTCCCGTCCACGGTGACCGTCAGCCGCGATTCGGCGGGGCGCTGGTTCGTGTCGCTGCTGTGCGAGGACCCGGCCGTCCGCCCCTTGCCCGCGCTGGAGGCCGCCGTGGGCGTCGACCTGGGCCTCACCGATCTGGCGGTGCTCTCCACCGGCGAGAAGGTCCCCAACCCCCGGCACGAGCGCCGCGACCGCGAGCGCCTGGCCCGGGCGCAGCGCGAACTGGCCCGCAAGGCTCCGGGCGGCAACAACCGGGAGAAGGCCCGTCGCAAGGTGGCCCGCGTCCACGCCCGGATCGCCGACCGGCGCCGGGACTTCCTGCACAAGCTGAGCACCCGACTCGTCCGCGAGAACCAAGCGGTCGTGATCGAGGACCTGCCGGTGGGCGGCGTGCTCAGGAACCGGAGGCTGTCCCGGGCGGTGGCGGACGCGGGCTGGGCCGAACTGCGGGCCATGCTGGCGTACAAGTGCGCCTGGTACGGGCGCGAGCTGGTCGTCGTCGGCCGGTGGTTCCCCAGCTCCAGACTGTGCGGCGCCTGCGGAACCGTCCGCGCCGCCCTGCCGCTGGACGTCCGCGGATGGGAGTGCGCCTGCGGCGCCGTCCACGACCGGGACGTCAACGCGGCGCGCAACATCCTGGCCGCCGGGCTGGCGGTCACGGCCTGTGGAGACGGCGTAGGACCTCAACGGAGCACTCCGGGCGGGCAGTCGTCGGTGAAGCAGGAAGACGTCCCGGCCGCCGCGCTCGCGCGCGGCGGCCCGGCCTCCGGGCCGAGGGACTTCCAGGTCAATCGGTGATCGTTCCTCGCAGGTAGGCGGCCGCGTGGCGGGCGCGCTCGCGGACGTCTTCGAGGTCGTCCCCGAAGACGTTGACGTGGCCGACCTTGCGGCCGGGCTTCACGTCCTTTCCGTACATGTGGATCTTGAGGCCGGGGTCGCGGGCCATGCAGTGCAGGAAGGCGCGGTACATGTCGGGGTAGTCGCCGCCGAGGACGTTGACCATGACGGTCCACTTGGCGCGCGGGCGGGGGTCGCCGAGCGGGAGGTCGAGGACGGCGCGCAGGTGGTTCTCGAACTGGGAGGTGACGGCGCCGTCCTGGGACCAGTGGCCGGAGTTGTGCGGGCGCATGGCGAGCTCGTTGACCAGGATGCGGCCGTCGCGGGTCTGGAAGAGCTCGACGGCGAGATGGCCGGTGATGTCGAGTTCGCCGGCGATGCGCAGGGCGAGCTGCTGGGCCTCGTCGGAGAGGGCGGGGTCGAGGTCGGGCGCGGGGGCGGTGACCTCGGCGCAGACGCCGTTCTCCTGGACGGACTCGACGACCGGGTAGGCCACGGCCTGGCCGCTGGGCGAGCGGACCACGTTGGCGGCCAGCTCGCGCAGGAAGTCGACCTTCTCCTCGGCGAGGACGGGGACGCCCGCGAGGAAGGGGGCGGCGGCCTCGGACTCGTCCTTCACGACCCAGACGCCCTTGCCGTCGTAGCCGCCGCGGACGGTCTTCAGGACGACGGGGTAGCCCTCGCCCTCGGCGGCGAAGGCGGTGACGTCGGCCGGGTCGGCGACCAGGCGGTGCCGGGGGCAGGGGACGCCGATGGAGTCGAGCCTGGCCCGCATGACGCCCTTGTCCTGGGCGTTGACCAGCGCGTCCGGTCCGGGGCGGACGGCGACGCCCTCGGCCTGCAGGGTGCGCAGGTGCTCGGTGGGGACGTGCTCGTGGTCGAAGGTGATCACGTCGCAGTCGGCGGCGAAGGCCCGCAGCGTGTCGAGGTCGCGGTAGTCGCCGAGCACGGTGGTGCCGACCACCTGCGCGGCCGACTCCTGGGGGGTGTCGGCGAGGAGTTTGAAGCGGATGCCCAGCGGGATGCCCGCCTGGTGCATCATGCGGGCGAGCTGCCCGCCGCCGACGACTCCGACCACTGGAAAGTTGGCATTGCCCGCTACAGTCACGCGCTCCAGGATATCCGGGCCGGTCAGGTGCCATTGCACCGGCGTGCGCGGCGGTCGCGCGCTCCGGAGCGGGGTGGAGCACTTGTGCGGGGCGGGTAGCCTGGTGGGCCGGATCGCACGACACCCACTTGTCCGACCATGTGATGTAAGACGCAGACGGAGACAGCCCGGATGACGAGCACCATCGAGACGCGCCCCTCCCTGGTCCAGCGGATCCGCGGCCTGCGCATGGAGGCCTTCGGCTTCGCCCTGATCGGCGCCTCCGGCGTGGTGGTCAACTTCGGGCTGTTCTGGATCCTGAACAACGGCTTCGGCCTGGCCTCGCTGCGCTCCAACATCGCGGCGACCGCGGTGGCGATCACCACCAACTACCTCGGTTACCGCTACTGGCTCTACCGGGACCGCGACGCCGCCTCGCGCAGGCGGGAGATCACGCTGTTCCTGGTGTTCAGCGGCATCGGCATGGCGATCGAGACCGGCACCCTGGGCTTCACCCAGTACGTGCTGGGCCTGGACAGCTCCTTCGAGCGCCTGGGCGGCAAGTTCCTCGGCCTGGTGATCGCCACCGTGTTCCGGTTCGTCTCGTACCGCACCTGGGTGTTCAAGGCGATGCCGGAGCTGGAGGACCCCGGGACGGCGCAGCGGGCCGAACTGGCGCAGGAGGCCGAGGCGGTGCGGCAGGCCGAGGTGGTGCAGCAGGCCGAGCTGCTGCTGGCCGCCGAGCCGAGCCCCACCCTGGCGAACTGAACCCCGGGCCCCGGGGCCCCGGAGGGTTCAGTCCTCCCGGTCGCCCGCGCGGGCGAGGAACAGCGCGAACACCGGCGGCCGCAGCGACAGCAGTTCGAGGCGGCCGCCGTCGGCTTCGGCGAGGTCGCGGGCGACCGCCAGTCCGATGCCGGTGGAGTTGCGGCCGCTGACGGCCCGTTCGAAGACCCGGTTGCCGAGTTCCCGCGGGACGCCCGGGCCCTCGTCCTGGACCTCGGCGACCACCGAGCTGCCGGAGCGGCGCACCCGCAGGGTGATGGTGCCGGCGCCGTGCATCAGCGAGTTCTCGATCAGCGTGGCGAGCACCTGGGAGACCGTGCCCGGGGTGCCGACCACCCGGGCGCCGCGCAGGCCCTCGACCAGCAGTCGCCGTCCGCCGTCGCGCAGGGTGGGGCCCCACTCCTCCAGTTGCTGCTTGACCACCTCGTCGAGCCCGAAGGCGACCGCGGTGGGGCTGCTCGGGTCGCGCTGGTTGGTGAGCAGCCGCTGCACCACGTCGGTGAGCCGTTCGACCTGCTGGAGGCCGATGGTGGCCTCCTCGCGGACGGTGCGGGGGTCCTCGGCGAGCGCGGTGATCTCCTCCAGTCGCATGGAGAGCGCGGTGAGCGGGGTGCGCAGCTGGTGCGAGGCGTCGGCGGCGAGCCGGCGCTCGGCGGTGAGCATCCGGGCGATCCGTTCGGCGCTGGTGTCCAGCACCTCGGCGATCCGGTCGAGTTCGGGCACGCCGTAGCGGCGGCCCTGCGGCCGGGGGTCGCCGGAGCCGAGGCGTTCGGCGGTCTCGGCGAGGTCGGTGAGCGGCCGGGCCAGGCGCTTGGCCTGCCAGACGGCGAGCGCCACGGCGGCCTGGACGGCGAGCAGCGCGACCACGCCGAGCAGCAGCAGCATGTTGCCGATCTCGCGGTCGAGCGCGGCGCGGGACTGCTCGGCGGTGACGGTCTCGCCGCTGGCGCCGGTCTCGGTGGCGCTCAGCGCCTCGCCCTGGACGGGGCGGCCGAGGGCGATCTGCGGCTGGCCGGGGATGTCCACGGTGACGTAGTAGTCGTCGCCGGTGACGACGGCGGCGAACTTCTCGCCGCTGACCGGCTCCCCCGCGGCGAGCCGGCTCTCGACCAGGCCGAGCACCCGGACCGCCACCGCGTCGACCCGGTCGTTGGCCGCGTTGACGATCGACTGCTTCTCGATCAGGGCCAGCGGCACGCAGAACACCGCGACCACCACCAGGACGACGCCCAGCAGTGAGTTGATCATCCTGCGCTTCACGCCGGGCGGTCCTCCGGTTCGGTGCGGTTCGCGAGCGCCGCCGCGGTCAGTTCTTCTCGAAGCGGAAGCCGACGCCGCGCACGGTGGCGATGTAGCGCGGGTTGGCGGCGTCGTCGCCGAGCTTCTTGCGCAGCCAGGAGATGTGCATGTCCAGGGTCTTGGTGGAGGTCCACCAGGTGGTGTCCCAGACCTGGCGCATGATCTCCTCGCGGGTGACGACCCGTCCGGCGTCCCGGACCAGGACCCGCAGCAGCTCGAACTCCTTGGCGGAGAGAGTGAGTTCCTCCTCGCCGAGCCAGGCGCGGTGCGACTCGATGTCGATCTTCACGCCGTGCGCGCCGGTGGTGAGCTGGTCGACGTTGCCGCGCCGGAGCAGGGCCCGGACCCGGGCGAGCAGTTCGGCCAGCCGGAACGGCTTGGTGACGTAGTCGTCGGCGCCGGCGTCCAGGCCGACCACGGTGTCCACCTCGTCGGCGCGGGCGGTGAGCACCAGGACGGGGAAGCTCTTGCCGTCGGCGCGCAGTCGGCGGCAGACCTCCAGGCCGTCCATCTCGGGGAGACCGAGGTCGAGCACGATCAGGTCGACGTCCTCGCTGAGGCCGGCGCCCAGGGCGGCCGGTCCGTCCTCGCGGACGAGCACCTCGTAGCCTTCGCGGCGCAGGGCGCGGGCCAGCGGTTCGGAGATTGCCGGGTCGTCCTCGGCCAGCAGCACACAGGTCATAGGGGCGATGGTAGACCGCGCGCGGGCCGCCGATCAGGGGGTCCCGGGCAGTCTCCGGACGGCCGGGCGGGCCGGTGTGAACACTGTCACAGCCCGTGATCATCAGCGGTTCCGGGCCCCCTGCGGAAACAACTGCGCTTTCACGGACATTCTACGCACTACCCTTCTCTTCACAGGCAATCTTTCCGATCTGCCATCGAAGTGCATAGTGCACAGCGCACATGCTTTACCTTCCGCATACCATTCACTCTCCGCAGTCGACCGAACTCGCGACTTAGGGTGGTGGGGAACCCGAGAAGACAGGCAAGGAATCAGCATGGCTTCGACCCACTTGGAGTCCGGGGTCCGGCCCTCCCCCACCCCGGAGCGGACCTTCCTCGGCCACCCCCGCGGCCTGGCCACCCTCTTCATGACCGAGACCTGGGAGCGCTTCAGCTTCTACGGCATGCGCGCGCTGCTGGTGGTCTACATGTCCGCCAAGGCGGCCGAGGGCGGCCTCGGCATGCAGGTGGCCACCGCCACCGCCGTGTACTCCGTCTACAACGCGATGGTCTACCTGCTCGCGCTGCCCGGCGGCTGGATCGCCGACCGGGTGCTGGGCGCCCGGCGCACCGTCGCCCTCGGCGGCCTGGTCGTGATGGTCGGCCACTTCCTGCTGGCGGTGCCCGCCGCCGCGTCCTTCTTCGTCGGCCTGGCGTTCATCGCGGTCGGCTCGGGCCTGCTCAAGGCCAACATCTCCACCATGGTCGGCCACCTCTACGACGGGCCCGACGACCCGCGCCGGGACGGCGGCTTCACCGTCTTCTACATGGGCATCAACCTCGGCGCCTTCCTCGCGCCGCTGGTGATCGGCACCGTCGGCCAGCAGGTGAACTGGCACCTGGGCTTCGCGCTGGCCGGCATCGGCATGGCGCTGGGCCTGGTCCAGTACCTGCTGGGCTCCCGCCACCTCAGCGCCCGCTCGGACCTGGTCTCCGCGCCGCTCGGCCGGGACGAGCGCCGGACGGTGCTGCGCAAGGCCGGGCTCTGGCTGGCCGCGGCGGCGGTGTTCTACGGCGCGGTCGCCGGGACGGGGCACTTCACCGTCTCCTGGGCGATCTGGCCGCTGTCGCTGGCCGGCCTCGCGGTGCCCGCGCTGGTCTTCGCCCGGATCCGCCGCGACCGCGACCTGACCGGCGAGGAGCGCTCCCGGATGGGCGGCTACCTGTGGTTCTTCGCGGCCGCCGCGGTGTTCTGGATGATCTACGACCAGTCCGGTTCCACCCTGAGCGTGTTCGCCGAGCGGAACACCGCCGGGAGCCTGTTCGGCTTCTCCTTCCCGTCCAGCTGGTTCCAGTCGCTCAACCCGCTCTACATCATGGCGCTGGCCCCGGTCTTCGCCTGGCTGTGGAACGCGGCCGCCCGGCGCGGCCGCAACCCCTCCACCACCGCGAAGTTCGCCTTCGGCCTGCTGATGATCGGCGCGTCCTTCCTGGTGATGATGCTGGCCATGGCCGCCGCCTCCGGCGGGGTCCGGGTCACCCCGCTCTGGCTGGCGGTGGTCTACCTGATCCAGACCACCGGCGAACTGGCCCTCTCCCCCGTCGGCCTGTCCGTCACCACCAAGCTGGCGCCCGCCAAGTACGCCAGCCAGATGATGGGCGTCTGGTTCCTCGCCGTCACGGCGGGCGACTGCGTGGCCGCGCTGGCCCAGCTGCTGCTGGGCGACGGCGTGGTCGGCTCGACCTGGTACTTCGCCGTCCAGGGCCTGCTGGCGGTCGCGGCCGGCGCCGGGCTGTTCGCCGCCCGCGGCCGGATCGGGGCGCTGATGGGCGACGTCCGCTAGACCTTCCGCAGGCCCCCCTGCCAGACGGCGGCGGTCAGCGGGACGCCCGGGCGGTACGCCAGGTGGACGTGCGAGGGCGCGTCCAGCAGCTGGAGGTCCGCCCGGGCGCCGGGGGCGATCCGGCCGACGTCGGTGCGGCGCAGCGCGAGCGCGCCGCCCGCGGTGGCGGCGTGCACCGCCTCGTCCGGGGTCATGCCCATCTCGCGGACGGCGACGGCCAGGCAGAACGGCATCGAGCTGGTGAAGCTGGAGCCCGGGTTGCAGTCGGTGGAGAGCGCGACCCGCGCGCCCGCGTCGAGCAGTCGGCGGGCGTCCGGGTAGGGCGCCCGGGTGGAGAACTCGGCGCCCGGGAGCAGCGTGGCGACGGTGTCGCTCCCGGCCAGGGCGGCGACGTCGGCGTCGGTCAGGTGGGTGCAGTGGTCGGCGGAGGCGGCGCCCAGCTCCACGGCGAGCCGCACGCCCGGGCCGTGGCCGAGCTGGTTGGCGTGCACCCGGGGCAGCAGGCCGCGCGCGGCGCCGGCGGTGAGCACCGCCCGGGCCTGGTCGCCGTCGAACGCGCCGCGCTCGCAGAACACGTCGACCCAGCGGGCGTACGGGGCGCAGGCCGCCAGCATCTCGCCGGTGACCAGGTCGACGTACCCGGCCGGGTCGTCGGCGTACTCGGGGGCGACCACGTGCGCGCCCAGGTAGGTGGTCTCCTCGGTGTGGCCGGCCGCGATCCGCAGCGAGCGGGCCTCGTCCTCGGTGCTCAGCCCGTAGCCGGACTTCACCTCGACGGTGGTGGTGCCCTGGCGCAGCATCTCCGCCAGGTAGCGGGTCAGGTTGGCGTTGAGCTCGGCGTCGGAGGCGGCCCGGGTGGCGGCGACGGTGGTGCGGATGCCGCCCGCGCCGTACGCCCGGCCGGACATCCGGGCGTTGAACTCGGCGGTCCGGTCGCCCGCGAACACCAGGTGGGAGTGGCTGTCCACGAACCCGGGCAGCAGGGCCCGCCCGGCCGCGTCCACCGCCTCGTCGGCGGCGGGCGCGGCC
This sequence comes from Kitasatospora sp. NPDC015121, assembly GCF_055562955.1. Classification (NCBI taxonomy): domain Bacteria; kingdom Bacillati; phylum Actinomycetota; class Actinomycetes; order Kitasatosporales; family Streptomycetaceae; genus Kitasatospora; species Kitasatospora sp. NPDC015121. The sequence goes on along the minus strand of NZ_JBVHEH010000031.1, from coordinate 63,406 downwards.
GCGGCCGGGCCCACCCAGGCGACGGTGACGCCGTCCACCACCACGGCGGCGTCGGCGAGCAGCCCGAGCGGGCCGGCGCCGAGGGCGGGGTCGTTGGTGACGAGGGAACCGATGTTGCTGATCAGCAGGCTCATGGGGGTCCGTGTCCTTGGCGGGGTCGGTCGGTCTGGCGGGGCGCGGGTCAGCGCAGGGCGCCGATGGCCTCGGCGAGGGCCCGGCCGGGCTCCGGGACGAGCCGGTGCGCGCCGTCCTCGACCACGTGCCGGCCGCCGACCACCAGGTGGCGGACGTCGGCGGCGCCGGCCGCGAAGACCGCGGTCTCCGCGCCGAGGTCGGGGGTGGCCCCGGCGGTGCGGACGGTGTCGAGGGCGAGGACGCAGAAGTCGGCGAGCGCGCCCGGCTCCAGGCGTCCGGCCTCGGGCCAGCCGAGCGAGGCGTGGCCGTCGGCGCCGCCCGCCGTCAGCAGGGCGTTCGCGGTCCAGTGGCCGCGGGTGCGGGTGCGCAGGCGTTCGTCGAGCTCCAGCGCGCGGGCCTCCTCGAACGGGTCGACGACGGCGTGGCTGTCGGAGCCGAGGCTGATCGGGCAGCCCGCGTCGGCGAGCCGCCGGGCCGGGCCGATGCCGTCGGCGAGGTCGCGTTCGGTGGTGGGGCACATGCAGACGGTCGTGCCGGAGCCGCCGAGCAGCCGGACGTCCTCGTCGGTGAGGTGGGTGGCGTGCACGGCGGAGGTGCGCGGGCCGAGCACGCCGTGGTCGGCGAGCAGCCGGGTCGGGGTGACGCCGTGCGCGGCGCGGCAGGCGTCGTTCTCGGCGGTCTGCTCGGAGAGGTGCACGTGCAGCGGGGCGCCGCGGGTCGCGGCCCACTGCGCGACGGTGCCCAACTGGTCGGCGGGGACGGCCCGGACGCTGTGCACGGCGGCGCCGATCCGGGCGTGCCCGGCGGGGGCGAGGGCGGCGGCGCGCTCGGCCCAGGCGTCCGCGTCGCCGTCGGAGAACCGCAGTTGGGTCCCGTCGGGCGCGGCGCCGAAGCCGGACGACAGGTAGCAGGTGTCGAGCAGGGTGATCCGGATGCCGGCCCGGGCGGCGGCCTCGATCAGCGCCGCGCCCATCGCGTTCGGGTCGGCGTAGCGGACGCCGCCGGGCGCGTGGTGCAGGTAGTGGAACTCGCCGACCGCGGTGATCCCGGCCAGCGCCATCTCGGCGTACGCGGCGGTGGCGAGCGCCAGGTAGCGGTCGGGGTCGAGCGCGGCGGCGAACCGGTACATGGTGTCGCGCCAGGTCCAGAACGTGCCGGAGCCGACCTGGACGGTGGCGCGCAGCGCCCGGTGGAAGGCGTGCGAGTGCGCGTTGGCCCGGCCGGGCAGCGCCAGCCCGGCCAGCCGGACGGCTCCCGCCGGGCAGGGCCCGCTGTCGGGCCGCACGCCGGCGATCCGGCCGTCCGGCCCGACCTCGATCAGCACCCCGGGGCGCACGGCGGGGCCGTCCGGTCCGGGCAGCCAGGCGTGTTCGGCCCAGTACGTCACGCGGGCTGGCATGCGAGGTCCTCCAGTACGTCGGCCAGGGCGGTGACGCCGGCGTGGCAGTCGGCGCGTTCGGCGTGTTCGGCCGGGGAGTGCGAGACGCCCGTGGGGTTGCGCACGAACAGCATGGCGGTCGGGACGGCGGCGGCCAGGATCCCGGCGTCGTGTCCGGCGCCGGTGGGCAGCACGGGGGCGTTCAGGCGGTCGGCGAGGCGGTCGCGCAGCGGGCCGTCGAAGTCGACCACGGGGGTGTGGGACTCGCGGGTGAGTTCGACCCGGACGCCGTCGCGTGCGGCGCGTTCGGCGGCGGCCCGCCCGATCGCCTCGACGACCTGCTCCAGGGTCTCCTCGTCGGGGGCGCGGGAGTCCAGCCAGCCGCGGACCAGCGAGGCGATCGCGTTGGTGCCGTTGGGCTCGACGGCGACCTTGCCGAAGGTGGCCAGCGCCCCGGCCAGCCGGGCCTTCTTGCGGGCGGCGAGGACGGTGGTGGCGTAGGTCAGCATCGGGTCGCGGCGGTCGGCCAGCGGGGTGGTGCCGGCGTGGTTGGCCTCGCCGTGGAAGTCGAACCGCCAGCGGCCGTGCGGCCAGATCGCGCTGGCCACCCCGACCGGCTGCCCCTCGGCGAGGGAGCGGCCCTGCTCGACGTGGAGTTCGACGAACGCGCCGATGCGGCCCAGCAGTTCGGGGTCGGCGCCGATCAGCGCCGGGTCGTGCCCGGCCCGCTCCATCGCGTCGGGCAGCCGGACGCCGTCGGCGTCGCGCAGCGCGTACGCGGCCTCCCGGTCGAGCACGCCGGTGGCCAGCCGGCTGCCCACGCAGGCGACGCCGAACCGGGCGCCCTCCTCGTCGCCGAAGTTGACGATCGCCAGCGGCCGGCCGAACTCGGCGCCGCGCGACCGGAGTTCGTCGTACGCGGCGAAGGAGGAGATCACCCCGAGCGGGCCGTCGTAGGCGCCGCCGTCCGGGACGGAGTCCAGGTGCGAGCCGGTGACGACGGCGTTCCCGGCGGCCGGGTCGCCGTGCCAGGCCCACTGGTTGCCGTTGCGGTCGGTCTCGTAGGCCAGGCCGCGGGCCCGGGCCTGCTCGGCGAACCAGGCCCGGCACTCGGCGTCGGCGGAGTTCCAGGCGTGCCGCCGGTAGCCGCCGGTGGCGGCGGAGCGGCCCACCGGGAGCAGCTCCGCCCACATCGCGTCGAAGCTCACAGCTCGGCCATCGGGACGCGCACCCCGCGCTCGTCGGCGACCTCGCCCGCCCGGTCGTAGCCGGCGTCGACGTGCCGGATCACGCCCATGCCGGGGTCGTTGGTGAGGACGCGGCGGATCTTCTCGCCGGCCAGCGGGGTGCCGTCGGCGACGGTGACCTGCCCGGCGTGGATCGAGCGGCCGATGCCGACGCCGCCGCCGTGGTGGATCGACACCCAGGACGCGCCGGAGGCCACGTTGACCATGGCGTTCAGCAGCGGCCAGTCGGCGATCGCGTCGGAGCCGTCCAGCATCGCCTCGGTCTCCCGGTAGGGGGAGGCGACCGAGCCGCAGTCCAGGTGGTCGCGGCCGATCACGATCGGCGCGGAGAGCTCGCCGGAGGCCACCATGTCGTTGAACCGCTCGCCGGCCCTGTCGCGCTCGCCGTAGCCGAGCCAGCAGATCCGCGCGGGCAGGCCCTGGAAGTGCACCTTCTCCTGGGCCATGGTGATCCAGCGGTGCAGCGACTCGTTCTCCGGGAAGAGGTCGAGCACGGCCTTGTCGGTCGCGTGGATGTCCTTCGGGTCGCCGGACAGCGCGGCCCAGCGGAACGGGCCCCTGCCCTCGCAGAACAGCGGCCGGATGTACGCCGGGACGAACCCGGGGAAGGCGAACGCCCGCTCGTACCCGGCGAGTTGCGCCTCGCCGCGGATCGAGTTGCCGTAGTCGAAGACCTCGGCGCCGCGGTCCTGGAAGCCGACCATCGCCTCCACGTGCCGGGCCATCGACTCGCGGGCCCGCCGGGTGAACTCGGCGGGCTTCTCGGCCGCGTACGCCGCCATGTCGTCGAACGCGACGCCGGTCGGCAGGTAGGCGAGCGGGTCGTGGGCGCTGGTCTGGTCGGTGACGACGTCGATCGGGGCGTCCATCGCGAGCAGCTGCGGCAGCAGGTCGGCGGCGTTGCCGAGCAGGCCGATCGAGAGCGGCCGCCGCTTGTCGCGGGCCTCGACGGCCAGCTGCAGCGCGTGGTCCAGGCCGTTCGCCTCGACGTCCAGGTACCGGTGCTCGATCCGGCGGGCGATCCGGGACGGGTCGCAGTCGATGCAGATCGCCACGCCGCCGTTCATCGTCACCGCCAGCGGCTGGGCGCCGCCCATGCCGCCGAGGCCGGCGGTGAGCGTGATCGTGCCCTCCAGGCTGCCGCCGAACTTCTTGTTCGCCACGGCGGCGAAGGTCTCGTAGGTGCCCTGCAGGATGCCCTGGGTGCCGATGTAGATCCACGAGCCGGCGGTCATCTGGCCGTACATGGTGAGGCCGAGCGACTCCAGCCGGCGGAACTCCTCCCAGTTCGCCCAGTCGCCGACCAGGTTGGAGTTGGCGATCAGCACCCGCGGCGCCCACTCGTGCGTCCGCATCACGCCGACCGGCCGGCCGGACTGCACCAGCATGGTCTCGTCCTGCTTCAGCCCCTCCAGCGTCCGCACCATCGCGTCGAAGGAGCGCCAGTCCCGGGCCGCCTTGCCGGTGCCGCCGTACACCACCAGCTTGGAGGGGTGCTCGGCGACCTCCGGATCCAGGTTGTTCATCAGCATCCGCAGCGCGGCCTCCTGCTGCCAGCCCCGCGTGCTCAGCCCGGTCCCCCGCGCCGCGCGGACCTCGCGCGGGCCGCTCGTCTGCTCTGCCATGGGCCAGCCTCCCTGCCGGATGGAATTCATTCACGATCAACGAGACTGAATATATCCAAACAGTGCCGTGCCGACCAGAGCCCGACAGGGTGGTGACGCGAGGGCGCGGCCGGGAGGCGGCCGGGAGGCGGCCGGGACGCGCGGAACGGCGGCCGGGAACGGCGGAACGCCTTCGCGTCCCGGGTTCCGGCCGCCGTCAGGCCGCCTCGTCGCCGTCCCAGTCGATGCCGATCTCGGCCAGCCAGCGGCGGTCGGCGGCGTCGGGCTCGGGGGTCGGCTGGCCGGGGCGGGCCGGGGGGCGCGGGATGTGCTGGATCGGGCCGACGCCGTAGCGGGCGGCGGCGGCTTCGGCTGCCTCGTCGCCGGGTTCGAGGACGCCGATGTGCACGGCCTCCTCGTCCCCGGGGTCGAGGACGGTCAGTTCGGGGCGCGGCGGGCGGCGCAGCGCGATGCGGCGGCCGCAGAGCGGGCAGGACCATTCGTCGGCCCCGGAACCGAGCCGTCCGGTGAGTCTCATCTGGTGGATCGGCGGTGGCATGGGACTTCCCCCGTCCGAGCTGTCTTTCTCCCTACCCAGAGGGATGCCCGCTCAGCACCCGCCGTCAACCCGGCGAAAAGGTGTCATTCGGCGAACAACAGGTGTCAGTCCAGGAAGAGTTGACGGGCCGTCGCGGACTGCTCGATGGCTTCGAGCCGGGCCTCGGCGCCGGGGATCTCGTCGCACATGGTCTGCAGCAGGACCCGGCCGAGCATCATCGGCGCGCAGGCGGTGTCGAAGACCAGGCCGGTGCCGACGGCGGCGGGCAGCAGGACGTCGGAGAGCTTGGCGACCGGGGCGAACGCCGAGTCGGCGACGGTGAGCACGGTCAGGCCGCACTCGCGGGCCACCGCGAGGGCGTCCATCAGCTCGCGCGGGTAGCGCGGCAGGGCGAAGCAGAGCAGTGCGGTGGCCCCGGCGGCGGCGGCCTGCTCCAGCCGGTCGGCGAGCATCGAGCCGCCCTCGTCGAGCAGCCGGACGTCGGGGTGGACCTTGCCGGCGAAGTACGCGAAGCCGCGGGCCTGCGCGGAGGCGGCCCGCAGGCCGAGCACGGGCAGCGGCCGGGAGGCGGCCAGGATCCGGGCGGCCCGGACGATCGGGGCGGGGTCGGCGAGCAGTTCGGCGAGGTGCCGCAGGTGCTCGATCTCGGCCAGCACGGCCTGCTGGTGCTCGTTGCGCACCACGTCGTGGTGGCTCTCGGGGGCGCCGGGCTCGCCCACGCCGAGTTCGCGCAGCTGCTTGCGCAGCGCCGGGTAGCCGTCGTAGCCGAGCGCGACCGCGAACCTGGTGACCGAGGGCTGGCTGACGCCGGCGAGTTCGGCGACCTCGACGCTGGACAGGAACGGCGCCTCGGCGGCGTGCCGGACCAGCGAGTGGGCGATCCGCCGCTGGGTGGGGGTCAGTCGGTGGCCCTCGAAGAGGTGGAGCAGCCGGGCGGAGGGGCCGGTGCCGGTGCCGGTCTCGTCCAGGGCGGTCATTGCGGTACCTCCACGCTCGGTTGGGCGGTCGCCGGTGGCTTCGACGGTGGGACGACTGTGGCGCAGTCCCGGCAGGTGGGCAATCGCGTTTCGACTGGCGGGACGGGCGGGTCCGGAGGCCGGTGACCCGGCTCCGGCGGGTGCGCCCGCCCGTCCCGCCGGCCGGTCCTCAGGCGAGCGGTCCGGTGACCCGCTCGACGGCGGCCAGCAGCCCGCCGGAGGCGACCAGCGCGGCGGCGGCCTCCAGGTCCGGGGAGAGGAAGCGGTCGCGGCCCGGTCCGCCGACCCCGGCCGCGCGGGCGGCGGCGACGGCGGCGGCGGTGGCCGGGGCGAGCACGCCGGACTGTTCGGCGGCCTGCTCCCGGATCTCCAACGCGCGGGCGGCGGCCACGAGTTCCACCGCCAGCACCCGGCCCAGGTTGGCCACCGCCTGGCGCAGCTTGCGGGCCGCGGACCAGCCCATCGAGACGTGGTCCTCCTGCATCGCGGAGGACGGGATGGAGTCGACCGAGGCGGGCACCGCGAGCCGCTTGTTCTCGCTGACCAGCGCGGCCTGGGTGTACTGGGCGATCATCAGGCCGGAGTCCACGCCCGGGTCGTCGGCGAGGAAGGCGGGCAGGCCGTGCGAGCGGGCCCGGTCGAGCAGCCGGTCGGTGCGGCGCTCGGAGATCGAGGCCAGGTCGGCGGCGGCGATCGCCAGGAAGTCCAGCACGTAGCCGACCGGAGCGCCGTGGAAGTTGCCGTTCGACTCGACCCGGCCGTCGGGCAGGACCACCGGGTTGTCGACCGAGGCGGCCAGCTCGCGCTCGGCGACCAGCGCGGCGTGCGCCAGGGTGTCCCGGCCCGCGCCGGCCACCTGCGGGGCGCAGCGGATCGAGTACGCGTCCTGGACCCGGGGGGCGTCGTCCTGGTGGTGGCCGGTCAGGGCCGAACCGCGCAGCACCGCGAGCATGTTGGCGGCGGCGGCGGCCTGCCCGGGGTGCGGGCGGACCGGGGCGTGCAGCTCGGGGGCGAGCACCTTGTCGGTGCCGAGCAGCGCCTCCAGGCTCATCGCGGCGGTGACGTCGGCGGTGGTGTAGAGGCGGCGCAGGTCGGCCAGCGCCATCACCAGCATGCCGAGCATGCCGTCGGTGCCGTTGATGAGGGCCAGGCCCTCCTTCTCCAGCAGTTCGACCGGCGCGATCCCGGCGGCGGCGAGCAGCTCGCCGGCGTCCTTCTCGACGCCGTCCGGGCCGAACGCGGTGCCCTCGCCCATCAGCGCCAGCGCGCAGTGCGAGAGCGGCGCGAGGTCGCCGGAGCAGCCGAGCGAGCCGAACTCCCGGACGGCCGGGGTGATCCGGGCGTTCAGCAGCGCGGCCATCGTCTCGGCGACCAGCGGGCGCACGCCCGTCCGGCCGGAGGCCAGCGTCTTCATCCGCAGGAACATCAGCGCCCGGACCACCTCGGTCTCGACCACCGGGCCCATGCCCGCCGCGTGCGAGCGCACCAGCGAGCGCTGCAGCTGGGCCCGCAGCTCGGGGCTGATGTGCCGCACCGCCAGTGCGCCGAACCCGGTCGACACGCCGTACACCGGACGCGGTTCGGCGGCCAGCGCGTCGATCCGCGCCCGGGAGGCGGCCATCTCGGCGAGCGCGTCCGGCCCGATCTCCACCCGGGCCCCGCCGCGTGCGACGGCGAGGACGTCCTCGGCGCTGACGTCGGCCTTGCCGACCTGGACGACGACACTGTGCATATCCATATGCACAATCTCATCAGGTGAATGGCAATGTGACAAGCAGGGTCGCGAAGCCGCTGCGGGCCGCGGACGCCCGACCAGTGGTTGACTGGCCCGCGGAGGTGCGAGACGCAATGGCGCGGGCGACGGAACGACGACGAGTGGTGCGGCTGGACGGGGACGGGAGGGCCGCGCGGCCCGACAGCCTCGCCGCCGAGGAGCCGCTGGAGATCCGGATCGGCGGCGAGGCGCTGACCGTCACCATGCGCACCCCCGGCCACGACTTCGACCTGGTCGCCGGGTTCCTGGTCGGCGAGGGCCTGGTCGGCGCCACCGAGGAGCTCGCCGCGCTGCGCTACTGCGCCGGGACGGACGCGGACGGCGCCAACACGTACAACGTCGTCGACGCCACCGTCCGCGGCGCCCGTCCGGCCCTCTCCGCCCACCGCAACCTGCTGACCACCAGCGCGTGCGGCCTGTGCGGCCGCGACACCGTCGACGCCGTCCGCACCCGCTCGCGCTGGGACGTCTCCACCGACCCGCTCGGCGTCCCCGCCGCCGTCCTCTACGACCTCCCCGGGAAGCTGCGCGCCGCCCAGCGCGCCTTCGCCAGCACCGGCGGCCTGCACGCCGCCGGGCTCTTCACCGCGGACGGGACCCCGCTGTGCGTCCGCGAGGACGTCGGCCGCCACAACGCCGTCGACAAGGTGGTCGGCTGGGCCCTGCGCGAGGGCCGCCTCCCGCTGACCGGCCACCTCCTGCTGGTCTCCGGCCGCGCCTCCTTCGAACTCACCCAGAAGGCCGCCCTGGCCGGCCTCCCCCTGCTCGCCGCCGTCTCCGCCCCGTCCTCCCTCGCCGTCGACCTCGCCGAGGAACTCGGCCTCACCCTGGTCGGCTTCCTCCGCGACCGCTCCGCGAACGTCTACACCCGCGCGGACCGGATCGGGTGAGGAGGGCCCGCCCCGGGGCGCCCGCCCCCGGGGCCCGGGCGGCTACGCCTCCGGGGGCGAGCTGGGCCCCGAGAGGGCGACCGCGACCAGGGCGCGGAGCGCGGGGGCGGTCTGGGTGAAGGGGAGGGTGGACTCGTCGGCGAAGAGTTCGAGGAGCCAGCCGCCGGCCGGGTTGGCGCCGCCGGCGGCGGCCATCGCGCGGTAGCCGGAGACGACCATGACGGCCTCCTCGGCGGCGTCGTTGCCGGGGGCGCCGGCCCGGAGGGTGAAGGAGCCGCCGGCGACGGCGCGGGAGGTGAGGGGGTAGTGGCGGAGGTCGAAGACGGCGTCGGGGGCTTCGATCTGGGCGCGCTGGGTCTGGGCGCGGGCGCTCGCGGGACCGCCGGTCATCCGGTAGACGGCGTGCCGGGCGGTGCGCATCAGGCAGGAGCCGGGCGGGACGTAGGAGATCCACCAGCCGACGGCGTTGAGCATCCGGGAGGCGGTCTCGGCGACCAGGGCGAGCCGGCCGAGGGTGTCGGCGGGGTGGGTGCCGCCGCCCTGGTCGAGCGTGCCGAGGACGGCGGTGAGGAGTTGGCCGGGGTCGGCGCTGTGCGCGGTGCCGCGGAAGCGCCGCCGGTCGCCGTTCGGCCGCCCGCCGAGGCCCTTGGCGTCGGCGAGCTGCACGGTCGGGTCGGGGGCGTAGGCCGGTCCGTGGCCGCGTCCGGCGACGACGGGGTGGGCGGCGCGGGCGGCCTTGGCGCGGTACTGGGCGGCGTCGGCGAGCCGGAGCAACCGGTCGGGGGTGGTGACCGGGCCGATCGAGTCGCCGGTGGAGGCGATGCCGCAGGCGACGCCCTCTCCGTCGGTCAACTCCAGCGCGCGGACGCAGAGTTCCTCGGCGACGGCGACCACCTCGTCGGCGGACTGGCCCTCGGCGAGCAGGCAGAACTCGTCGCCGCCGAGCCGGGCGGCCAGGCTGCCGGGGAGCTTCGCGGCGGACACCGAGAGCTGCTGGGCGAAGCGTTCGAGCAGCCGGTCGCCCATCTCGTGGCCGTGCTGGTCGTTGACCCGCTTGAGCCCGTTGACGTCGCAGACCACCAGCGAGACGACGGCGCCGTCCCGGTTGTGGGCCTTGAGCGCGTCGTCGAGGCGGGCGTCGACGGCGCGGCGGTTGGCGAGGCCGGTGAGGGCGTCGGTGAAGGCGAGGCGGCGCAGGTCGGCGACGCGTTCGGTCTGGGCGAGGCCGGCCGAGATCTGGGCGGCGAGCAGGGTGGCGTACTCGGCGTCGACGCCGGTGAAGACGGGCATGCCGACGCCGCGGGCGAGGTAGAGCTCGCCCCAGGCCCGGCCGTGCAGGACGATCGGGGCGACCAGGCAGCAGCCGCGGCCCCGGCGGCGCAGGCCGGCGGCGCGCTGGCGGCAGAACGCGCCGGAGCCGTGCGGCGGGTGGCCGGTGTGGTGCGGGCCGACGTCCTCGGCGGTCTGGATCCAGGCGCGGGGCAGCCGTCCGGTGGTCCAGTGCTCTTCGAGGTAGGTGACGATCTCGGGGAAGTCCGCGACGGGGTACGACTCGTCCTCGGGCAGCTCCTCCTCGCCGGGGGCGAGCTCGCCGTGGTTGACCAGCACCCGCAGCCGGCCGGACTCGCGGTCCCAGACCGAGACGGCGGCCATGGTGGCGCCGAGCGCGGGGACGGCCCGGGCGGCGGCGGCCCGGACCGCCTCCAGCGGGGTCATCGCGCCCGCCATGTCCTGGGCCAGCTCGACCACGGCCTGCAGCCGCAGGTCGGGTGCCGCCGCCTCGAACGAGGCCTGCTCGTCCATGGTCGCCTCACTCACCGCTACTCACCGTCAGCCGTCCTCCCGCCCCTGTGACCCCATTGCCCCAGCCTAGGGGGGTCTGCGCGGTTTTGGACCGAAGGCGGCCGCGGGGGCGGGTCAGTCGGTGCCGGGCACCCGGGTGAGCAGCCAGGGCTCGACCAGGCCGAGGCCGCGGACCGGGCGGCGCCACATCGGCTGGAGGTTGAAGCGGTGGCCGGGGGCGGGGGCGGTCTCGGGGAGGGCGGCGGTGCCGTCCCGGTCGAGCGCGGCGGCGAGTTCGCCGTCGACCAGGACGGCGTCCTTGGGGGCGATCGAGGTGAGCCGGGAGGCGAGGTTGACGGTGGTGCCGAAGACGTCGCCCATCCGGGAGGTGACGGTGCCGAAGGCCATGCCGACCCGCAGGGCGGGCATGTTGTCCTCCTTGGCGAGGGTCTCGACCAGGGAGAGGGCGATCTCGGCGACGGTGGCCGGGTCCTCGGAGACGAACAGGATCTCGTCGCCGAGCGTCTTGACCACCCGGCCGCCCTGGCCGGCGATCAGGTCGGAGCAGGTGTTCTCGAAGCCCTCGACGAGTTCGCCGAGCTCCTCCTCCTCCAGCCGGCGGGAGAGCCGGGTGAAGCCGACCAGGTCGGCGAAGGCGACGGCGAGCCGGCCGGAGGTGACCTCGTGGTCCTCGGCGGCGGCGACCACCCGGCCGGTGACGGCGGCGAGCTGGCGGCGCCAGACGTACACCAGGAACTGCTCCAGCTCGGGCAGCAGCAGTTCGACCAGCGGGTAGGCGACGTCCGAGCGGGTCATGCCGGGTTCGACGGGCTGGGTGAGGTTGTCGAGGAAGGTGTCCATCTGCCAGCCGGCCAGCCGGGCGGTGGTCTGGCCGGTGGAGCGGGCGACCTGGATCGCCATCGGCTCGCTGAGCAGCCCGGACTCGATCAGGCCGGCCAGCCGGCGCAGCGCGATCACGTCGTTGTCGGTGAGGGCGCGGGACTGGCCGATGTCGGGGAAGCCCATGGCGCGCCAGAACCGGGTGGCGAGGTCCATCGGGACCTCGGCGGCGCGGGCCGCCTGGTACGGGGTGTACTTGCGCGGCGCGTCGAGGATCAGCCGCTCCAGGTCGGTGGCGACGGTGGTCTCGTCCGTCGCGCCGTTGCCGGAGCCCGTCGTGGCGCCGCCGTTGTCAGTCACCGGTCCGTCCCCGTGCGGTGGGCCGCACTTGTGTCTTGCCGTCCTTGAGGTGCGGGCGCGCGACCACCTCGGGGGTAGTGGCGAGCCTCACACCGCTGCCAGGTGGAATGTTCGCACGGAATCGCGTAATCCGGGGCATCCGCCCGGCAGCCGGTCGGACGGTCCCGCAGGCTGAGACCGCGACCCCGGCCGCGACCCCGGCCGCGACCCCGCCCGCGGGCCCGTTCAGCCCCGCGGGCGCACGTGCACCACGTCGCCGGCCGCGACCGGGTGCCGGACGCCGTCGGGGGTGCGCACCACCAGGCGGCCGTCGCCGTCCACCGCGACGGCCTCGCCGAGCAGTTCGCGCTCGCCGGGTAGCTGGACCCGCACCGGCCGGTTCAGCGTGGTGCAGCGGGCGGTGTACGCGGGCAGCAGGCCGCTGGCGTGCGGGTCGCCGGCGGCGGCGGTCCACTCGCCGTACAGGTCGGCGAACTCGCGCAGCACGGCGCGCAGCAGGGTCGGCCGGTCGGTGGTCCCGGCGCCGGCCAGCGCCAGCGAGGTCGCGGTCGGGACGGGCAGCTCGTCCGCGCGCAGCGAGACGTTCAGGCCGAGGCCGGCCACCACGGCGCCGCCGGACAGCTCGGTGAGGATGCCGCCGAGCTTGCGCTCCTGCCCGTCGACGACGGCCTGCAGGTCGTTGGGCCACTTCAGGCCGGTGGGCAGGTCGGCCACCCGGTCGAGGGTGGCGGAGACCGCGGTGCCGATCAGGATCGGCAGCCAGCCGTAGCGCTCCACCGGCACCCCCCGCGGGCGCAGCAGCAGCGACAGGAACAGCCCGGAGCGCGGCGGGGCGTTCCAGCGGCGGTCGAGCCGGCCGCGTCCGGCGTGCTGCGACTCGGCGACCAGCACGGCGCCCTCGGGCGCGCCGTCCTTGGCGCGGGCGGCGAGGTCGGCGTTGGTGGAGCCGGTCTCGCTCACCACGTCGAGTGAGGTCCACAGCGCCCCGGGGCGCAGCAGGTCGAGCCGCAGGGCCCGTTCGTCCAGCGGCGGACGCTCCAGGTCGGTCCACGGGGAGGGGCCGTCGTGGCCGAAGCCGCGCAGGCCGGAGCGGCGGGGGCGGGGGCTGTCGGGAGTGGTCACCGGGTCAGCCTAGGTCCCTTTCCGGACGCCGCACGCCGCTTCATCGTCCCGCAGAACGCGGGGTGGGACGATGTGGCGATGGCCATAACCACGCGCGCGCCGGCGCTGGTTACGCTACTCAACGGTAGACCGCAGCGCCGCCCTGCCCGCACCCCTCGCGCGCCGGGCCGGCGGCCGAGGACGCAGGGAGAGCCACCGGAATGACCCAGGCACCGCAGGACCCGCACACCACCGCCGGGAAGCTCGCCGACCTGCGCCGGCGGATCGACGAGGCGGTGCACTCCGGCTCGGCCGCGGCGGTCGAGAAGCAGCACGCCAAGGGCAAGCTGACGGCCCGCGAGCGGATCGCCGCCCTGCTGGACGAGGACTCCTTCGTCGAGTTCGACGAGTTCGCCCGGCACCGCTCGACCAACTTCGGGCAGGAGCGGAACCGCCCGTACGGCGACGGCGTGGTGACCGGCTACGGCACCGTGGACGGGCGCCAGGTCGCGGTGTTCGCGCAGGACTTCACGGTGTTCGGCGGCTCGCTGGGCGAGGTGTTCGGCGAGAAGATCGTCAAGGTGATGGACTTCGCGCTGAAGACCGGCTGCCCGATGATCGGCATCAACGACTCCGGCGGCGCCCGGATCCAGGAGGGCGTGGTCTCGCTCGGCCTGTACGGCGAGATCTTCCGGCGCAACGTGCACGCCTCCGGCGTGATCCCGCAGATCTCGCTGATCATGGGCCCGTGCGCGGGCGGCGCGGTGTACTCCCCCGCGGTGACCGACTTCGTGGTGATGGCCGACCGGACCTCGCACATGTTCATCACCGGCCCGGACGTGATCAGGACCGTCACCGGCGAGACCGTCGACATGGAGGAGCTGGGCGGCGCCCGCACCCACAACACCAAGTCCGGCAACGCGCACTACCTGGCCGCCGACGAGAAGGAGGCCATCGAGTACGTCAAGAGCCTGCTCTCGTACCTGCCCTCCAACAACCTGAGCGACCCGCCGGTCTACCCCGAGCAGGCCGACCTGTCGATCACCCCCGAGGACCTCGAACTCGACGCGATCGTCCCGGACTCGGCGAACCAGCCGTACGACATCCGCCGGGTGATCGAGCACGTGCTGGACGACGGCGACTTCCTGGAGGTCCAGCCGCTGTACGCGGGCAACATCGTGGTCGGCTTCGGCCGGGTCGAGGGCCACCCGGTCGGCGTGGTCGGCAACCAGCCGATGGACCTGGCCGGCTGCCTGGACATCGCCGCCAGCGAGAAGGCCGCCCGCTTCGTGCGCACCTGCGACGCGTTCAACATCCCGGTGCTGACCTTCGTCGACGTGCCCGGCTTCCTGCCCGGCACCGGCCAGGAGTGGGACGGCATCATCCGGCGCGGCGCCAAGCTGATCTTCGCGTACGCGGAGGCCACCGTGCCGCTGATCACCGTCATCACCCGCAAGGCCTTCGGCGGCGCGTACGACGTGATGGGCTCCAAGCACCTCGGCGCCGACCTCAACCTGGCCTGGCCGACCGCCCAGATCGCCGTGATGGGCGCCCAGGGCGCGGTCAACATCCTGCACCGCCGCGAGATCGCCGCCGCCGAGGCCGAGGGCCTCGGCGAGGAGCGCCGCGCCGAACTGCTCGCCTCGTACGAGGACACCCTGCTCAACCCGTACCTGGCGGCCGAGCGCGGCTACGTCGACGCGGTCATCGCGCCCAGCGAGACCCGGCGGCACATCGTCCGGGGGCTGCGGGCGCTACGCGGCAAGCGGGAGGCGCTGCCCCCGAAGAAGCACGGCAACATCCCGCTCTGATCCTCCCGAAGGGACCCCGCACATGACGCCCATTCAGGTGCTGCACGGGCAGCCGACCCCCGAGGAGCTGGCCACCGTCCTGGCGGTGGTCCAATCCCGGGCCGCGAACCGGGCCGCCGCCGGCCCGGCCGCCGGCCCGGCCTCCTCCTGGACCACCCGCACCCCGCGCCCGCTCCCCGCGCCGGGCCCGCACGCCTGGCGCACCAGCCTCTGGCCGCGCTGACGGGGGCCCGGGGCCCGGCCGGGGCCCCGGGCCCGTCCGGCTAGGACCGGCGGCGGAAGACCCCGTCGAGGGCGAAGCTGCCCGGGCCGATGATCGCGATCAGGAGGAAGGCCCAGCAGAAGAGGACGGCCGACTCGCCGCCGTTCTGCAGCGGGAGGAGCGCGCTCTCCTGGTGGACGCTGAAGTAGGCGTAGGCCATCGAGCCGGAGGCGATCAGCGCGGCGGTGCGGGTGCCGACGCCGAGCAGGACCAGCGCCCCGCAGACGAGCTGGATGACGGCGGCGTACCAGCCGGGCCAGCTGCCGGTGGGGACGGTCCCGCCGCCGTGGGCGCCGCCCAGGACGCCGAAGAGCGACGCGGCGCCGTGGCAGGTGAAGAGCAGGCCGATCACGACGCGGTACAGGGCGATCAGGTGCGGGCGGGCCGCGTCGGCGGTGCTTCTCGCGGTGGTGGTGAGGTGGGACATGGGGTACTCGACTCCTCAGGCGAAACCAGTGGGGTGGTTCTCCGTGACTGTGCACGCGCCCTGACCGTGGAGGTGACTGTCGGGGCGGGGGAGGGATCGACGGACCGCACGCCGTGGATCATGGACCCGACAAGTCAGTTGCTCTATTGCAGGGAAAGCGGCCGCCCGCGTCAAGCCGGGACCCGAACCATTTCCGCTACGCCGGACTGAGTACGCGTACTCAGGCGCCGCCCGCCCGGCCGTTGCAGGCTGGTGGGGTGCTCTGGTCAGACCCGCGCGACGAACCGTCGCAAGAGGCCCGCGAGGTGCAGCGCAGGCTGCGCCGGACGGCGCTGCTGATCGCGCTGCTGGCGCTCGCCGGCGCGGCCCTGGTGCTGGTCTAGAACGCTAGGCTGGGGCCCATGACCGCTCGTCGCCCGCTGGTTCTCGCGTCCGCCTCCCCCGCCCGGCTGGGCCTGCTGCGGCAGGCGGGCCTGGATCCGCTGGTGCGGGTGAGCGGGGTGGACGAGGACGCGCTGAGCGCCGCCACGCCGGGCGAGTTGGCGCTGGTGCTGGCGGTGGCGAAGGCGGAGAAGGTCGCGGGCGAGCTGGCCGCCGAGCCGGGTGAGCCCCCGCTGGTGGTGGGGTGCGACTCGGTGCTGGAGCTGGACGGCGCCGCGCTCGGCAAGCCGGCCGACGCGGCGGAGGCGCTGGCCCGCTGGCGTGCGATGCGCGGCCGGGCCGGCGTGCTGCGCACCGGCCACTGCGTGATCGACACCGCGACCGGCCGGCGGGCGAGCGCGACCGCCTCGACCACCGTCCGGTTCGGGACGCCGGACGACGCCGAGGTCGCCGCGTACGTCGCCTCCGGCGAACCGCTGCACGTGGCCGGGGCGTTCACCCTGGACGGCCGCTCGGCGCCGTTCGTGGAGGGGATCGACGGCGACCCCGGCAACGTGATCGGCCTGTCGCTGCCGCTGCTGCGCACGCTGCTCGCCGAGCTGGGCGTGCGCATCACCGACCTCTGGGCCTAGGGCGGGCCCGGTCAGCCGGTCGCGGGGGCGTGCTTGGCCAGGTAGGCGAGCACGTCGGGCAGCGCGCCGTCCTGGAGCAGCGGGCCGCCGTGGTTGCTGCCCGGGTAGATCTTGAGCTGCTTGTCCTCGGCGACGGAGGCGTCGTAGAGGGCCTGGGCGTTGGCGGCGAACGGGGTGTCGAGCTGCTCGGCGGCGAAGTAGGTCGGGGTCCTCACCACGGTGACCGCCATCTCGGCGTTGAACAGCGGGTACGAGGTGGGCGAGCTGAGCGCGACCACGGCCTTCACCGGCAGCGGGTTGGTGAGCCTGGCGGCGACCAGCGAGGCGGCGGCGCCCTTGGAGGCGCCGACCAGCACGACCGCGCCGACGCCCTTGCCCTGGTAGTGGCGTTCGGCGGCCTTGATGGCCTCGGTGACGTCGCCCGAGCAGGTGACCGCGAGAACCGCGTAGCCGGCCTCGGTGAACCGGTCGAAGGCGGGCGCCCACTCGCAGAGCGAGCTGTCGGCCTGGTGCGAAAAGACCACCCCGACCTTGGCCCCCCCGGCGTCGGAGTCCCGGTAGTAGGCGTCCAGGTAGTTCCCGGCGGCGGTGCCCGCGTCGAGCGTGAAGGAGCCCTTGGCGGCCTGCTGCCGGGTGACGCAGCCGTAGGTGTCGGCGCTCGGGCTCGCGGCGGCGCGCGCGCCGCCGTCCTCTCCCCCGCCGCCGCTTCCGCCGGAGCAGGCGGTGAGCAGCAGCGCGGCGGCGGCCAGCGCGACGGACGGTGTGGAACGCTTCACGTTTTCCCCCGTGAATCGTGCGAATGGTGCGTGGTGGCTGCGACGCTAGGGAGCGCCCCGAATCCGGTCAATGGTCTGAACCATTCCGTTATGACCGGCGGCCGGGCGGAACGGTCGGCTCCGTTACCGGGATGCGGAAACGGACAGAACCCGGCCCGTACATCTGTTGCAGATTTCCACTCCTGCACCCACCGGGCCGCCGTTAGGCTGACGAACCGGACCGGAAAGGGGCGACGAGGAGCCGCAGATGACCGATGGAGTGCTCAACGTCGTCCTGGGAATCGTCGCTTCGGCGATCAGCGCCGGGCTCGGCTGGCTGGCCCAGTCGCTGCGCCGGCGGCGCAGGTTGGAGCGGGTGCGCGGGTTCTTCGGGCTGCCCGCCGGCGGCGAGGCGCTGCTGGTGGTCAACCGCCAGGCGTCGGCGACGGACGCGAAGAGCGTGGCCCGCGACGACGTGTACGCGTTGATGGAGCTGGCCGCGCTGGTGCGCGAGTGCGGGGCGCGGGCCACGCTGACCGGGCACGACGAGGTCCGGCAGGGGCTGGGCGACAAGAGCGAGTTCTGCGTGGGCGGCCCGGCCGGCAACAAGCGGACGGCGGCGCACCTGGAGTCCTGGCTGCCCGGCGTCGCGTTCGTCTCCCCGCCGGAGGAGGTCGGGCACCCGGTGCACACCCTGGTGGTCGGCCCGCGGGAGTTCCGGTTCCTGACCGCCCGGGAGGAGCCCGGCCAGCGGGCGCACGCGCTGCTGGCCCGGGTGCACCTGCGCGAGGGCGGCCGGCCGGTGTTCCTGATAGCCGGGCAGACCGCGGTCTCCAACCACGCCGCGGCCCGCTACCTGCTCGCGCACCACCGGGAGCTGGCCCGCCGGCACGGCCGGGACGGGGCGTTCGCGGTGGTGCTGCGGGTGGTGAACGCCCGGGCCTACGGGCCGGACGTGGTCGAGTTCGAGGCCGACGTGACGGCCGAGGCAACCGCCCGTCCGCAGCCGGTGGCGGCCGGCTGATCCGCCCGATGTGGCCAAGGCCACCTGACCCGGGACGGACCCGCCGCCGCCCCGACCGTGACCGCCTCGGGCCCGCTGCCTGCGGCGCGCCGTCAACGGCCGCCGCTCGCACCGGAGTCCGGCAAACGAGCGTGTGAGCACGCTCACCACCAGGGACTACTCGCCGGTAGCGCCCTTCAATCCATAGACTCGACGAGGTTCGAGAAGGGAGCCACAGTGCGCAAGGTGCTCATCGCCAACCGCGGAGAAATCGCCGTCCGCGTCGCCCGGGCCTGCCGGGATGCGGGTATCGCCAGTGTCGCGGTGTACGCGGAGCCTGACCGGGACGCGCTGCACGTCCGGGCGGCCGACGAGGCGTACGCGCTGGGCGGCGACACCCCCGCCACCAGCTACCTGGACATCGCCAAGGTGCTCAAGGCCGCCGCCGACTCCGGCGCGGACGCGGTCCACCCCGGTTACGGCTTCCTCTCCGAGAACGCCGAGTTCGCCCAGGCCGTGCTCGACGCCGGGCTGACCTGGATCGGCCCGCCGCCGCAGGCCATCCGCGACCTCGGCGACAAGGTCACCGCCCGGCACGTCGCCCAGCGGGCCGGTGCCCCGCTGGTGGCCGGCACGCCCGAGCCGGTCTCCGGCGCCGACGAGGTCGTCGCGTTCGCCGCCGAGCACGGCCTGCCGGTCGCCATCAAGGCGGCGTTCGGCGGCGGCGGCCGCGGCCTGAAGGTCGCCCGCACGCTGGAGGAGATCCCCGAGCTGTACGAGTCGGCGGTCCGCGAGGCGGTCGCCGCGTTCGGCCGCGGCGAGTGCTTCGTCGAGCAGTACCTCGACAAGCCCCGGCACGTGGAGACCCAGTGCCTGGCCGACCAGCACGGCAACGTGGTGGTCGTCTCCACCCGCGACTGCTCGCTGCAGCGCCGGCACCAGAAGCTGGTCGAGGAGGCGCCCGCGCCGTTCCTCACCCCCGAGCAGAACGCCGAGCTGTACCGCGCCTCCAAGGCGATCCTGCGCGAGGCGGGCTACGTCGGCGCCGGCACCTGCGAGTTCCTGGTCTCCCAGGACGGCCTGATCTCCTTCCTGGAGGTCAACACCCGCCTCCAGGTCGAGCACCCGGTCTCCGAGGAGGTCACCGGCCTGGACCTGGTCCGCGAGATGTTCCGGATCGCCGACGGCGAGGAGCTCGGCTACGACGACCCCGAGGTCCGCGGCCACTCCTTCGAGTTCCGGATCAACGGCGAGGACCCGGGCCGCAACTTCCTCCCGGCCCCCGGCACCGTCACGCTGTTCGCCCCGCCGTCCGGCCCGGGCGTCCGGCTGGACGCGGGCGTCGAGTCCGGCTCGGTCATCGGCCCGGCCTGGGACTCGCTGCTGGCCAAGCTGATCGTCACCGGCACCGACCGCAAGCAGGCCCTGCAGCGCGCCAAGCGCGCCCTGGAGGAGTTCAAGGTCGAGGGCATGGCCACCGCCATCCCGTTCCACCAGGCCGTGGTCACCGACCCCGCCTTCGCCCCCGAACTGACCGGCTCCGCCGAGCCGTTCAAGGTCTTCACCCGCTGGATCGAGACCGAGTTCGACAACACCATCCCGGCGTTCGTCGGCGCCGGCGCCGAGGGCGAGGAGCCCGAGGGCCGCGAGACCGTGGTCGTCGAGGTCGGCGGCAAGCGGATCGAGGTCTCGCTGCCGTCCTCGCTGGGCGTCGCCTCGGCCCCGGCGGCCGGCGCGGGCGCGGGCGCGAAGGCCAAGCGCCGGGTGGGCGCGAAGAAGGCCGCCTCCGCGGTCTCCGGCGACACCCTGGCCTCGCCGATGCAGGGCACCATCGTCAAGGTCGCCGTCGAGGAGGGCCAGGTCGTCGCCGAGGGCGAGCTGATCGTCGTCCTGGAGGCGATGAAGATGGAGCAGCCGCTGAACGCCCACAAGGCCGGCACCGTGGTCGGTCTGAAGGCCGAGGTCGGCGCCTCGGTCTCCAGCGGCGCCGCGCTCTGCGAGATCAAGGACGTCTGAGCGCCACCGGCACCGTGAGGGCGGCGGGGGTCCACGGACCCCCGCCGCCCTCCGGGCTATTCGGCGGCGCCCAGCACCAGTTCCTCGACGCCGTTCAGGAACCCGGCCATCCGCTCCCGGGTGAGCAGCGCGCCGTCCGCCACCATCCGCAGCTCGACCGCGCCGGGCACCACCACCACGTCCAGCGCGACGGACACCCCGGGGCGGGCCGGGAACTCGTCCGGGAAGCTCAACTCCCGTTCCACCGAAGCCCCCTGGTCCGATCCGTCGGCCATCAGCGCGGCCAGCGGGTCCCGGGTGTCGTTCCAGAACACCGAGTGGTCGGCCAACTCGACGCCCGACGCCCGCAGTTCGGCCAGGTCGGCGTCCAACCGCGGCTTGTCGTAAGCGGAGTGGCGGTAGGCGCTGAGCGCCGGGCCGTGGGCGCGGCGGACGGTCTCGGCGAAGTCGTCGGAGACCTCCGGGAGGTGGAACAGGCCCTCCTGGGCGAGCGTGGTGACGGCCTCGGCGGCCCGCTCGGTGAACCGGTTGCCGACCACCACCTGGCACAGGAAGCCGCGCTGCCCGCCGAGCCGGGCCAGCCCGGTGGCGGCGGCGGCCAGCAGCACGGTGGAGTCGCTGCTGCGCAGCCGGGCGGCGACCGCCGGGAGCGCGGCGGCCAGCGCCGGGGAGCGCAGCACCGCGTACGGGAAGGTCCGCTCCGGGTCGGGTTCGCCGTCCGGGCGGGGCAGCAGGACGCGCGGGCCGACGGTCAGCTTGTCCCGCCAGTGCCGGCGGGCGGCGGCGTCCCGGCGGCGGCCGCGCGGCCCGGCCTGCTCGGCGGCCTCGTCCAGCGGCTGGGCGAACTCCCGTTCGGCGCGCAGGTCCCGGGCGGTGCGGCCGGCCGCCAGCAGCATCAGGTCGCGGACCATCCGGCGCATCCCCCAGCCGTCGGCGGCGGTGTGCGAGAGCACGATGACCGCCTGCCGGACCAGGCCGTCGACCAGCACCAGGGCCAGCCGGATCGGCCACTCGCGGGCCAGTTCGAAGGGTGCGGCGGCGTAGGCGGCGACCAGCTCCCCGGCGGCCTCGGCGGCCTGCTCGGGGGTGTCGCGGTGCAGCAGCGCCACCGGCAGGACGCCCTCGGGGTCGGCGACCTGCACCAGGTCGCCGTCCTGTTCGAGCAGCCGGGTGCGCAGCGCGTCGTGCAGGTGCAGCAGTTCGGTGTAGGCGCGGAGCACCGCCTCCGGCGCCATGCCGGGGTCGACGGGGGCGGCCAGCCGCAGGTTGTAGCGGGGCGCCTCGGTGCCGAGCCGGACCAGGGCGGTGTGGATGGCGCGCTGTCCCCAGGTCGCGGGGCCGCGGCCGCCGCGCGCCTCACGTACCGTCAATTCGGTTGTGCGGTCGAGTGTTTCGCTCGCTGCGTCCATGGGGCCAGACGCTACAAGCGGGGTGGGCGGGGCGGCCAGGGGTCGGCGGCGGGCGGGCCGGAACCGGTCAGCGGGCGCCTCCCGGCGCGCGCGGCGGCCGCACCCGACGGCCGTACTCGGCGGCCGCGCCCGGCGGCCGTACCCGACGGCCGCGCCCGGCGGTCGCGCTCAGCGGATGCGTTCGGCGAGCCGGGCCGGGGGCGGCAGGGCGCCGTGCGGGGCGGGGCGGCGCTGGCCGGGCAGCGGGCCGCCGGGGGTCGGGCCGGACGGCGGCGGGACGGGCCGGCGGGCGGCCTGCTGGTGCCCGGCGTCGGGGGCCAGGCCGAGCGAGGCCACCGAGATCTGCACCCCGCAGTCGGCGAGCGCGTGCTGCTCCCGGGAGGTCAGGTCGTCCAGCAGGGTGCGCTCGTCGGTGACCAGCCGGGTGATCGCCTCGGTGGCGACGGTCTGGAACATGCTGTCCGCGCCGAGCTTGGTGTGGTCGGCCAGCACGATCACCTCGTTGGCGGCCTGCACCAGCGCACGGTCGACCGAGGCGGAGAGCATGTTGGCGGTGGACAGGCCGCGTTCGGCGGTCAGGCCGCTGCCGGAGATGAACGCCTTGGTGACCCGCAGCCCGGCCAGCGACTGCTCGGCGCCGCTGCCCACCAGGGCGTAGTTGGAGCCGCGCAGGGTGCCGCCGGTCATCACCACCTCGACCCGGTTGGCGTGCGCCAGCGCCTGGGCGACCAGCAGCGAGTTGGTGACCACCGTCAGCCCCGGCACCCGGGCCAGCCGGCGGGCCAGCTCCTGGGTGGTGGTGCCGGCGCCGACCACGATGGCGTCGCCCTCCTCGACCAGGTCCGCGGCGAGGTCGGCGATGGCGCTCTTCTCGGCGGTGGCGAGGTGGGTCTTCTGCGGGTAGCCCGGATCCCGGCTGAACCCGCCGGGCAGCACCGCGCCGCCGTGGCGGCGGTCGAGCAGCCCTTCGGACTCCAGCGCCCGGACGTCCCGGCGGACGGTGACTTCGGAGGTCTGGACGACGCGGGCCAGCTCACGGAGCGACACGGCTCCGTTGGCGCGCACCATCTCTAGGATCAACTGGCGACGTTCTGCTGCAAACACAGGACCGACGGTAACCCGAGTGACCGTCTGCTTTCAGGCGTTTGCACCTGGTAACGGGATTTGCTCACCTCGGAGCGGCGCGCGACCGTACAATGCGCGCCCCCTCGGCCGGGCGGGCCGGGCGGTGCGCGCCCGGCTCGTTCCCGTACGTCCCGCGCGCCCCGGGGCGCGCGCCGCCCGGCGGGGCGGATTACGACCCGGCGCCCTCGCGCTTGCGGATGTGCAGCTGGCGGGCGGCCTCGGCGGTCGAGCCGGACAGCGACGGGTAGACCGTGAAGGCACTGGCGACCTGCTCCACCGTCAGGTTGTTGTCGACGGCCAGCGAGATGGAGTGGATCAGCTCGGAGGCGCGCGGGGCGACCACCACGCCGCCGACCACGATGCCGGTGCCGGGGCGGGCGAACAGCTTCACGAAGCCGTCCCGGATGCCCTGCATCTTGGCCCGCGGGTTGCCGCGCAGCGGGAGCTTGACCTCGACGGCGTCCATCTTCCCGCAGGTCACGTCGGCGTGGGTGTAGCCGACGGTGGCGATCTCCGGGTCGGTGAACACGTTGGACGCCACGGTCTTCAGGTTCAGCGGCTGCACCGCGTCGCCGAGCGCGTGGTACATCGCGATCCGGCCCTGCATGGCGGCCACCGAGGCCAGCATGAAGACGCCGGTGCAGTCGCCGGCCGCGTACACGCCGGGGGCGGAGGTGCGGGAGACCCGGTCGACCTTGATCTGGCCCCAGTCGTTGACCGCGACGCCGGCCTCCTCCAGGCCGAGGTCGGCGGTGTTCGGGATCGAGCCGACCGCCATCAGGCAGTGGGTGCCGGTGATCACCTTGCCGTCGGCCAGCGTGACCTCCACCCGGTCGCCGATCCGCTTGGCGCTCTCGGCCCGCGAGCGGCTCATCACGTTCATGCCGCGGCGGCGGAACACGTCCTCCAGCACCTCGGCGGCGTCCGGGTCCTCGCCCGGGAGCACCCGGTCGCGCGAGGAGACCAGCGTGACGTTCGAGCCGAGCGCCTGGTAGGCGCCGGCGAACTCGGCGCCGGTGACGCCGGAGCCGACCACGATCAGCTCGCGCGGCAGCTCCTCCAGGTCGTACACCTGCGTCCAGGCCAGGATCCGCTCGCCGTCCGGCTGGGCGTCCGGCAGCTCGCGCGGGCGCACGCCGGTGGCGATCAGCACCGCGTCGGCGCGCACCGACTCGGTGGAGCCGTCGGTCAGCTCGACCAGCACCTCGCGGGAGCCGTCGATCGCCTGGCCGCCGGGGCCCAGCCGGCCCCGACCGCGCAGCACGGTGACGCCCGCCCGGGTGACGGCCTGGGTGATGTCGTGCGACTGGGCGATCGCCAGCCGCTTCACGCGCCGGTTGACCTTGCCGAGGTCGACGCCGACCACCCGGGCCGGGTCGGCCGGGTCCGGCGTGCCGTCGGCGACCAGGATGCCCAGCTCCTCGTAGGAGCTGTCGAAACTGGTCATCACCTCGGCGGTGGCGATCAGCGTCTTGGACGGCACGCAGTCCGTCAGCACCGCCGATCCGCCCAGACCGTCGCGGTCGACGACGGTCACCTCCGCGCCGAGCTGGGCGGCCACGAGGGCCGCCTCGTATCCGCCTGGTCCGCCACCGATGATCACGATCCGAGTCACGTGCCCCATTGTCCCGCACCCCGGAACCGTTTCCACGCCGGGGCCGTCGTTGTCCTCCCCTCCCCTACCCGGTCTGCCGGATCGAGGCCCCGACCAGCAGCCCGTTCGAGACCGTGTAGGTGCCCTCGTACGTCTTGGTGCTGCCGTCGGTCTGGACGGCGTAGATCACCGCCCGGACCTGGTTCGAACCGAAGGTGCTGGTGGTGCCGAGGGTGATGCTCGCGGTGGTGGCGTAGCCCCGCACCCAGCCGGCGTAGTCGCCGCCGCCGACGTACCTGCCGCCGAGCGCCCAGGCCGCCGCGTAGTCGTGGTTGCTGATGTCCTCGTAGTACTGCTGCACCACGGCGATCGCGCTGGTCAGCGTCGGGTCGCCGCCCTTCGCGGTGGTGACCGTGACGGTGGGGGCGGGCGTGGCGGTGACCGTCCGGGGCGTGACGGTGACGGTCGGGGTCGGGGTCGGGGTGACGGTGACGGTCGGGGTGGGCGTCGCGGTGACGGTCACCGCGCCCGGCGGACTGGCGCCGGAGCCGTCACCTCCGCCGGAGCCGCAGCCGGCCATGGCCGCCAGCAGCACCGCCGCCGCGGCCGGGACACCCACCGCCACCGGTAGCCGTCGCATCAGGACACTCCCGTCCGGCGCGCACCCCGCCCCCGAGCGGGGCGGGTCCGCCCGCGGGGTGAGACCTCCCTCCACCGTAGGCCCGCTCCGGACGGACGGCCCGGCGGGCCGTCCGGCTCCCGTAGGCTGGCGCCATGTCGCTCTACGCCGCCTACGCCACCAACCTCGACGCCCGGCAGATGTCCCGGCGCGCCCCGCACTCCCCGCTGCGCGGCACCGGCTGGCTGCCCGGCTGGCGGCTGACCTTCGGCGGCGAGCAGCTCGGCTGGGAGGGCTCGCTGGCCACCGTGGTCGAGGACGAGAAGGAGCAGGTCTTCGTCTCGCTGTACGACGTGGCCCCGATGGACGAGGAGGGCCTCGACCGCTGGGAGGGCGTCCAGCTCGGCATCTACCGCAAGGTCAAGCTGCGCGCGCAGACCCTGGACGGCGAGGTCGCGGTCTGGACGTACGTGCTGAACGACTACGAGGGCGGCCTGCCCGCCGCCCGCTACCTGGGCCTGATCGCGGACGCCGCGGAGAGCGCCGGCGCCCCCGACGACTACGTGCTGGACCTGCGCCGCCGGCCCTGCTGACCCTCGTGCGTTCCCCCGGAGCGGACCGCCGCCCGGGGGACGAATGCTGTCGTTCCACGCAATCCGGGTAACGATCCGGCATGGCCTGGGCGTGCTGTCTACGCGCGTAGGCAGATTTCACCTATCCTCGACCGTGTGAACGCATCTCCTCAGACGGTCGCCCCCGCCGACCCCTACGCCGCCGCCCGGGCCGCCGCCGACCGGCTGCGCGAACTCACCGGTGCCGAGCGCCACGACGTCGCCCTGGTGATGGGCTCCGGCTGGGTGCCGGCCGCCGACGCGCTCGGCGAGACCCTGGCGGAATTCCCGGTCACCGACCTGCCCGGCTTCCCCGCCCCCGCGGTGGCCGGCCACGCCGGCACCATCCGCTCGGTGCGGATCCCCGGCGAGGGCGGGCGCCGGGCGCTGGTCTTCCTCGGCCGCAACCACTACTACGAGGGCCACGGCGTGGCCACCGTGGTGCACGGCGTGCGCACCGCCGCCGCGGCCGGCTGCCGGACGATCGTGCTCACCAACGGCTGCGGCGGCCTGCGCGAGGGCTGGGTCCCCGGCCAGCCGGTGCTGATCAGCGACCACATCAACCTGACCGCGGACTCCCCGATCGTCGGCGCCAACTTCGTCGACCTCACCGACCTGTACTCCAAGCGGCTGCGCACCCTCTGCCGCGAGATCGACCCGTCCCTGGACGAGGCCGTCTACGTGCAGTTCCGCGGCCCGCACTACGAGACCCCGGCCGAGGTCAACATGGCCCGGGCGATCGGCGGCGAACTCGTCGGCATGTCCACCACCCTGGAGGCCATCGCCGCCCGCGAGGCCGGCGCCGAGGTGCTCGGCATCTCGCTGGTCACCAACCTGGCCGCGGGCATCACCGGCGAACCCCTCAACCACGCCGAGGTGCTGGAGGCCGGCAAGGCCTCCGCCGAACGGATGGGCGCCCTGCTGGCGAAGGTCCTGGAACGGATCTGACCCCCTTCCCCGGGGTGGACTCCCCTCCCGGGAAGCACCCCTGACGGAGAATCGGGGACGTGACGAGGAGAAGCGGCGCCGCCGCGCACGGGACCCGTGCGCGGCGGCGTTCGGCCGTCCTCCCCCTCCTCCCCTCCGCACTCCCCTCTCGTCCTCCCATCCCCAAGGAGCGGGCCGCATGCCGAAGGAACCCACCACCGACCTCCTCGACCGGGCCCGCGACTGGCTGGCCGAGGACCCCGACCCGCAGACCCGCGCCGAGCTGACCGCCCTGCTGGCCGCCGCCGAGGGCCCGGAGGCCGAGGCCGGGGAGCGGATCGCCTGGTCCCGGCTGGCCGAACGCTTCGCCGGACGCCTCCAGTTCGGCACCGCCGGGCTGCGCGGCGAGCTGGGCGCCGGGCCGATGCGGATGAACCGCGCCGTGGTGATCCGGGCCGCCGCCGGCCTGGCCGGGTACGTGCGCAGGCACCCCGAGCTCGGCGACCTGGTGGTGATCGGCTACGACGCCCGGCACAAGTCGTACGACTTCGCGCTCGACACCGCCGCCGTGGTGGTCGGCGCCGGCCTGCGCGCCGCGCTGCTGCCCCGCGCGCTGCCCACGCCCGTCCTCGCCTTCGCGATCCGGCAGCTCGGCGCGGCGGCCGGCGTGGTCGTCACCGCCAGCCACAACCCGCCGCAGGACAACGGCTACAAGGTCTACCTGGGCGACGGCTCGCAGATCGTCCCGCCCGCGGACGCCGACATCGCCGCCGAGATCGACGCGCTCGGCCCGCTCGCCGCCATCCCGCGCGCCGAGTCCGGCTGGGAGGTCCTCGGCGACGACGTCCTCACCGCCTACCTGGCCCGCGCCGCCGCCGTCCTCGACCCGGCCGGCGCCCGCGAACTCACCACCGTCTACACCCCGCTGCACGGCGTCGGCCGCGACGTCCTGCTCGCCGCGTTCGCCGCCGCCGGCTTCCCCGCCCCGACCGTGGTCGCCGAACAGGCCGAGCCGGACCCGGACTTCCCCACCGTCGCGTTCCCCAACCCGGAGGAGCCCGGCGCGATGGACCTCGCCTTCGCCACCGCCCGCGAAGCCCGCCCCGACCTGGTCATCGCCAACGACCCGGACGCCGACCGCTGCGCCGTCGCCGTCCCCGACCCCGCCGCCGACGGCGGCTGGCGGATGCTCCGCGGCGACGAGGTCGGCGCCCTCCTCGGCGCCGCCGTCGCCGCCACCGGCACCGACGGCGTCTTCGCCACCACCATCGTCTCCTCCACCCTGCTCGGCAAGATCGCCGCCGCCGCCGGCCTCGGCTACGCCGAAACACTCACCGGCTTCAAGTGGATCGCCCGCGCCGAGGGCATCCGCTACGGCTACGAGGAGGCCCTCGGCTACTGCGTGGACCCCGAGGGCGTCCGCGACAAGGACGGCATCACCGCCGCCCTCCAGATCGCCGAACTCGCCGCCGGCCTCAAGCGCGACGGCCGCACCCTCACCGACCTCCTCGACGACCTCGCCCTCGCGCACGGCCTGCACGCCACCGACCAGCTCTCGGTCCGCGTCGACGACCTCTCCGTCATCACCGACGCGATGGCCACCCTCCGCGACAAGCCCCCCGTCGAGCTGGCCGGCCTCACCGTCACCCGCGCCGACGACCTCACCACCGGCACCCCCGACCTCCCCCCGACCGACGGCCTCCGCTACTTCCTCACCGGCCCGACCGTCACCTCCGCCCGCGTGGTCGTCCGCCCCTCCGGCACCGAACCCAAGCTCAAGTGCTACCTCGAAGCCGTCCTCCCCGTCCCCACCCCCGCCGACCTCCCGGCCACCCGCGCCGCCGCCCAGCACCTGCTGGACACCCTCAAGCGCGACCTCGCCATGGCCGCAGGGCTGGCCTGACGACACGACACGGGCGCCGAACAAGTTTCCCCTCGGATCCCGTCGTCCGACACCTGCGCGGCCCTCACTCCTCCAGAAAAGCGGCCCGCCGGCTCTGCCGGCGGGCCGCTTGACCTCATGACATGCATTCCATGTCGAATCGGATCGACGGGACTACGGACCAGGACGAGGGGGCTCCGTCGTTTTACTGATAGTCCATTTCGGCCCCGGCCCGACGGTCAGGATCTCGTCCCCCGGCATCCAGAGAATCCAGTTCCTCGGGGAATTTTCGACATCCTCCCGAGAGTCGACGGGAAACACGTGGAGCCTGATGCCGTCGAAATCGAAGACGGCTTCAAGGGCTGGATGGAAGATACTCACCGAGGTCATGTCTCGACCCTCCAGAACCTCGACTGCGCGAGCGATCACGGGGCGCGGATCCTCTGAACCGACGATCACCCGCCCCTCACCCTCAATTCGCCAGACCGCCATCGACACCCACAGGCACCACTCGCCGAAGACCATGTCGTCTCCATAGGGCGTGCAGGGCTCACCGAAGTTCAGGAAAAGATTGCTGCCCACCGTCAGGTGCACCGACCAGGCAGGCTTCCCGAGGAGCGGTTCGATCCGGCCATGGATTTGTTCGTAGCTTTTACTCACCGGATCCTCTCTCGAATGGACCAGGCCGCCCCGGGGCCGACGCAACAGTCGTCCCCGCCGGGAAGCACCAACCTCCAGTGAAGAGCATTCTGCTTGTCCGTCACCGTGAAGACGGGGAAAATCCTCAGCCGGACATCCTCGAACTCGAAAGTGGTGTCAAGGCTCGGCGAAAGGATCTCCACGCCTTCCACTCTCCGCCCTTCCAACACTCCCACCGATTCCTCCAGGAAATCCGGGGAGTCCTGGGAGGCGGCGAGGGGCGATTCTTCTCCGTCGATGCGCCACGCGCTGCTGTAGACGACCAGAAGACAGCCACGGCTACTGCCGTCGGCTTCGAAGCGCACTCGCAACACGCCGGACTGCGGATGCTCTACCCCGACAACGCGCCGCCCGATGAGGAAGGAAACCGTCTTCCTCAGCTCTCCGGCGTCACAACTCTCCAGGATTTTCACTAGCAGCCGCTCTCTCCGGAACCGCTCGAATCGCCGACGAAATTGGACTTTCGCCCCAGTATGTCCTCGGTGAGTTGGGTGATCTCCTTCTTCGTGAGGTTGCCGTTGCCGTCGACCTCACCCTTCATGTTTTCGTGCACTCGCCTCATGTCCGCATCGTTCCGAGCTCCCCCCTTTTTCATCGCGTAGTGCCCGCCCTTGTTGTGGTGGCGGTTGTCGCCATTCATCATGTCCTCTCTGTACACATAATCCTCGTCGTCTTCGCCGTACTGGGAAGGCCTCTTGTTCTTACCGTGATTGGCATTGTGCACCAGGACCGGCACGTCACCGGCGATGACGTAGTAGGTGTGGAAGTCGGAGACCGAGAGGTTGAAGGCGGTACTGGCCGGCGTGTCGTAGGTTTGGACGGCGGTAACGACAACGGTGTTTCCGTCGACGCTTCGGAGCCGGTGGCCGGTCTCCACGTCGAGCGCGTCCACCCATCGCCGGGCGCTGTCGTCCCAGTAGGGGTGGTGCGCGGTGGAAACGACGCTCCGGGACTCCTCCGACCGGCCTTCCGGGACGAAGGTCAGCTGAGTGAACTCCGTGTCATAGGCTCCGATGATCGTCGCGGTGACAGGCTCGGAACGGGTCTCGCCGGTCTGCGGATCCGTTGCCAGGACCAGTTCCCCCGGTCCGATCTGTTCAATCGGCTTGGTGGTGCCGTCCGCGAGCTGAACGAGGGTCCCTGCGGGGAAGCTGTTCTTCGCCTTGGTGGGGCAAGACGGTGTCCTGCTGCCACTCGAAGGTTCGGGATCCTCGTGCGCGGCACCGGCGTTGTCCGCCTTGGCCGCATCGGCTTCGGCCGCCTTGGCGGCATCGGCTTCGGCCGCCTTGGCGGCATCGGCTTCGGCTGCCTTGGCCGCTTGCTGCTCTGCCTCCGCGACCTCCTTCTCCGTCTTGCGGGCGACGCTGAACGCTTCCTGGGCCTCCTTGGCCACGCGTTCGGCGCTGCGGATGGCGGAGTACGCCTTCTCACCTTCGCGCCAGAGCTTGAACGCCTTGATGCCGATCTTGACGGCCTTGAAGACCTTGGTCCAGGGGACGAAGTTCAGGGCGGTGTTGATGCAGCCCATCACGTCGCCCTTGGTGAAGCAGTCGCGGGCGTCGTTGAAGCCGATCAGGTCGCCGACCACGTCGACGATTTTGCTGATCAGTTCCTCGCGCGCCTGCTTGGCCTTGGCGAGCGCCTCGTCGGCGGCCTGCTTCTGTCGCAGGGCCTCCTGGGAGGCGTCGTGCGCGGCCTTGCCTGCCCCGCTGGTGGAGGAACTGGTGTTGGCCCCGTTTCCGTCGTCGCCGCTGTTGTGGTTGACGTAGACGAACGGGACGCCCTGGCAGAGGCCGTTATCCAGGACCCGGCAGGTGCCGTCCGGGTCGGAGCTGTCGATCGGGTTGTTGTTCGCGTAGGCGTAGCCGTTCCACGACTGCGGGTCGGATTCGTCGAACAGCGGGTCGACGGACAGGAAGCGGCCTGTCTTCGGGTCGTACTGCCGGGCGCCGAGGTTGGTGAAGCCGGTGCCTTCGATGGTGCCGCCGACGAAACCCTTGTCGCCGGCCCAGACCCCGGCCGCGGGCTGGGTGCCACGGGCGTTGCCGAAGGGATCGGTGGGGCGTCGAGCGACATTGAGGTTGGCGGCGTCCAGTTGGACGCCGGCGGTACCGTGCGGGTCCGACGCCTGGTAGTTGACCGTCGTACCACTATCGGTGGCAGTGCGGGTGATGGTCAGCCCACCGGGGGCCGCGTAGTAGCGGGTGGCGGTGAGCTTGCCGGTAGCGGTGTCGAGGGTGACCTCGTCCGTGCCCAGGTTGATGGTGGTCTTGCTCCCCACCCGGCGGATCAGCTGGCCGCCACCTGCGTCGTAGACGTAGCTGGTGTCCTGGGTGACCTGCCCGCTGTCGTGGACCTTGGCGAGCTTGCCCTGGTTGTTCCAGGTCAGCGTCTTGGTGCCGGCCTCGTCGGTGATGGACGTGGTGTTGCCGGTCGCGTCGTAGGTCGACGTGGTGACCTTGCTGGTGCCGTTCGCGCTGGTCGTCGAGGTGAGCAGCGCATGCGGTCCGCCGGTGCCGCCGCCCGTGGTCGGGTCGGTGGTGGGGGTGTTGGGGCCGGTGGCGAAGGTCTGGGTGGTCTGCTTGTCGTTGACGACCGCGCCGGTGGTGTCGTGCTGGACCAGCTTGGTGCGGTTGCCGGTCAGGTCGTAGGAGTAGGTGTGCCAGTACGGGGCCGGGCCGCCGATCCGGGCGGACGCGGTGAGCGCGGTGGGCTCGGTGGTGTTGGTGCAACCGCCGATGCCCTGCACGGAGGGTGCGGGGGCGGTGGTGGTGGTTCCCTTGTCGGTCCAGGCCGAGCCGAGTCGGCCGAGGTAGTCGTAGGTGAAGCACTGCAGGTCGGTGGCGGTGCCGTCCTGGACGGTCCTCGCCGAGGTCATCGAACCCACCTTGTCGTAGGTGTAGTTCGTGAGGTCGACGTGGGTGGTGGTCGCGGTCTGCTTGTCCAGGGTGGACTGGACGATCCGGCCGGTGGCCGGGTCGTAGTCCTGGGTGGAGACGACCTGCTTCCCGGAGGGGCCCACCGTGGTGCGGGTGGGACGGCCGAGGGCGTCGTACTTCATGTCCTGGACGTAGTAACCCAGGCCGCTGGAGGTCTTGAAGTTGCCGTCGACGTCGTAGGAGCTGCCGACGGTCTCGGCCGCCAGACCACCCACCGCGGGCAGCGCGAGGTCTTCCGGCAGTCCGAGGACCGAGGTGTAACTGGTCGACCAGGTGTAGGTCCCGGCCAGCTTCTCCTCACCGGTGACGGACGGGATCGTCATCGACGTCCCGGTCGGTCGGTAGCCGAGGTCGTAGCCGGTGACCCCGCTGACGTATGCCACCTTGCCGGAGCCGTTCGGGGTGTCGGCGTAGGTGGTCGTCCTGGTGAGCTTGCCCAGGGTCACGGAGTCGTACGTCCACTCGGCGAGCTTCTTGCTCGCGTCGGTGGTGCTGGTTCCGTCGTACGAGGCGGTCTGCCGGCCCAGCAGGTCGTACGTGGCACTGGTGGACTTACCTCGGGCATCGGTGGTGGTGGCGGCGTGACCGGCCTTGTCGTAGACCACGGCCGAGGTGCCGGTGTCCGGGTCGGTCGAGCCGGTCTGCTGGCCGAGCAGGTCGTAGCTGTACGTCCACCGGTGGGCCGGGGTGCTGCTGTCCTGGACCCAGGTCGGCCTGCCCTCGACGTCGTACCCGTAGGTGGTCGTGTCGTAGGCCCCGGTCGGGGTCCCGGACTTGTACTGCCGGACCTCCACGACGGCACCGGTGGCATCGGTGATCTTCGTGGTGGCGTAGCCGCCGGCGGGCGGAATGCTGTCCGTCCGGTCGGCGCCGAGGTAGGCGACCGTGGTGCGCCACTGTTCCTGGCCGTAGGAGACGAACTTGCCGGCGGTGACGCGGCCGAGGCCGTCGTACTCGTTCCAGGTCTGCTTCGGGACCTGGGAGTCCTGCGGCAGGAACACGGTGGCGATCGGGCCGGAATCGGCGTTGTAGTAGGACGGGGTGGACTTGATCTGCCAGCCGTGCGAGTCGTAGAACGCCTCGGAGATCAGTCGGCCGACCTGGCCCTGGACCGGGATGGCCTGGGACTGGCGGACGCGGCCGAGGCCGTCGTAGATCTGCAGGCTCTTGGCGTAGGTGCCGTCCTCGCGGATGCTCTGGCTGGTGACGACCGACGGGGAGGCCGAGCCGTTCAGCGCGTAGGTGAACTTCCGGTTGGGGGTGTCGTTTCCGTCGGTGTCGTTGGGGTCGCGGCCGGGCAGCCAGACCGCGG
The DNA here is from genome assembly GCF_055562955.1 of Kitasatospora sp. NPDC015121. NCBI lineage: Bacteria > Bacillati > Actinomycetota > Actinomycetes > Kitasatosporales > Streptomycetaceae > Kitasatospora > Kitasatospora sp. NPDC015121. The sequence continues at coordinate 30,355 of NZ_JBVHEH010000031.1, read as the reverse complement.
TGAGGCGGCCCAGCGCGTCGTAGGTCTCCAGCGTGGTGCGGCCGTTCTCGTCGGTCGCCTTGGTGGGCAGGCCGCGGGCCGGGTCGACGAGCGTGGTGGACTTCCAGCCGAGCGGGTTGGTGACCTCCACCTTGGTGGGCAGTTCACCGGTGGCGGGGGTGTACGCCGTGCTGGTGGTCGCGCCGTTGGGGTGGGCGGTGTCGGTGCGGTTGGGGTCGGTGGTGGAGACCTGGCGGCCGTAGGCGTCGAACTGGGCCTTGGACATCACCTTGTAGTTCGGGGTGTTGCCCGTCCCGTAGGACTCCAGGACCCGGTTCTCGGTCTGGTCGGCCTTGTCGCCGATGACGCCGAGCGCCTGGCCGTCGTAGAGGGTCAGGGCGTCCGAGATGGTGTTGGCCTGGGTGGGCGTCTGCCCGCAGGCCCCGGCCAGGGTGAGCACCCGGGAGGGGAGCTCGACCAGCGCCGGGTTGCTGCCGGAGGCGTAGGTGACGGCGGTGCACTGGCGCTGCGAGCCGTTGGTCGAGAGGTCGCCGAGGACGTCCGTGGTCAGGACGCGTCCGGCGTGGTCCTCGTCGTAGGTGGCGGTGCGCTCGGTGGTGCGCCACTGCCCGTTGGAGAGCAGCGAACGGGTCTTCACGTCGGCCGTGTTGACGTACCGGGCGGTGACCTTGGGCAGGTTGCCGGTCTGGGTGTGGGTCGCGGTGATCCTGGAGAGCCACGGGGTGGTGAGCTCGCCGCCGACGACCTTGGCGCCCGCCGCGTCCGACTCGTAGTTCTGGGTCTCGCGGACGAAGCCGGCCAGTTCCTCGGCGTCGGTGATGGTGGAGCCCCAGCTGTCGGCGACCTGCCCGCCCATGCCGCGCAGGTAGGTGGTGACCGACTTGGTGCGGGGACCGTCCGAGCCGGAGCCCGAGGTGGTGGTGACGCTCTGGTAGCCGCGGAAGTTGTCGTAGGTGCGGGTGTCGTCGTCCGCGAACTCGGAGTCGTTGCGGTGCCAGGCCGCGCCGCCGCCGTAGGAGTACTGGGTCTCCTTGGCCACGGTGGCGCTGGTGACCAGCGAGGACTCGGTGATCGAGGAGACCAGGTACTTGTGGAACCAGTCGTCGATCGGCTTGCTGCCGGCCGTCGAGCCCGGCGGGACCCACTTCACCGGCATGCAGGCCATGGTGTTCCCGGCCTCGGAGGCCGGCATGGTGTTGTTGAGCCGCGAGCACTCGACCGGCTTGTAGGTGACGGTGATCCGGCCGCCGGTCTCGGTGGTGATCTCCTTCATCCGGGGGCGGTTGAACTGCGACACCGACGGGACGAGGCCGTCGACCCGGTTGGCCATCTGCATGGCCGTGAAGGCCACGGCGGGCAGCGTGAGGTCGGCCTGGCCGTTCTTGCCGGTGCGCTGGATCGAGCTCAGCCACAGGGTGGGCGAGGTGCCGTCACCGGGGTCGGAGAACACCTGGTTGAGCACCCAGGAGTCGACCACCCGGGCGGCGCCGCCGGTGTACACGGTGGTCTCGACCTTGGTCAGCCGCTTGGAGGTCCAGAACGTCGGGCCGTAGGTGGTGCAGGCGCCGGACGCGGTGCAGGCCTGGTCGAGCGGGGTGTCCGGCCACGAGGACTGGTTGGCCACCACGCGCTGGGCGTCGCTGCAGGTGATCGAGCCGGAGGCGAAGCAGCGCTCGGCCGTGGTGAAGTCGATCTTCGAGGCGGGGTTGCCCGCGCCCTTCGAGGCGATCTGGTCGGCCAGCCGCAGGCCGTACTGGATCGAGGAGACGTTGGAGTACCGGTCGTACGCGGTGCGGGTGCCGGTGCCGTTGTTCTGGCCGCCGCCGCGCGCGTAGGAGTTGGACTCCTTGGCGTACTGGTACTTGATCAGGTTGCCGTGCAGGTCGACGATGTAGTCGAGGTTCCACTGCCAGCCCATCTGGCACCAGGAGGCCAGGCCGGTCGAGGAGTTGTAGCACGGGTCGCCGGCGTGCGGGTGGTAGACCGGCACGGTGTTGACCGAGTTGCTGGCCGGGTCCGTCCCGTCGCCGCCGGGCAGGTGGTTGGCGCCGAAGTAGTACTGGGTGCCGTCGGTGGTGGTGACCTTGAAGCCCTCGCCGTTCCAGGCCCCGTTGTTCAGGCCGGTCAGCGGGGTGATCAGGGTGCCGTCGTCGCCCTGCAGGCGCAGCGCCCCCGTGGTGTCGTCCCTGACCACCGTGCCGGCGTGGCCGGCCAGGTTGAGCTGGAGCGCCTGCCCGGCCCAGCACTCGTCGCCCGACATGTCGATGCCGGACTTGATGCAGGCCTTGTACGAGCGGGAGATCGAGCCGGCCGAGTAGTCCCAGCCGTCGCCGATCCAGCCCGACTGCGAGTTGGTGGCCGCGGTGCGGCCGTCCACCGCCGAGGAGTCGTAGCCCAGCACCACGCTGGGGGCGGCCCCGCCGACCGCGGTCGGCATGTCGAAGGTGTACGAGTAGGTGAAGTTGCCGGAGCCGGAACCCGCGCTCCAGGCCGCCGACGGCGCGATCGGCGTCGCCGCGAAGGAGCCGGAAGAGCCGGACGAACTCGCCTGCGCGGACAGCACCATGGCGCCCGAGGACGCGGTGGCGGCCTGCTGGACGAGCCCGGTCTGCTGGACGAGCCCGGCCCGCTGGACGGACCCGGCCTGCGTCGCGGTGCCCGTGGACGCGGCGGGCGCCTCGGGCAGCCGCACGTCGGCGGTCAGCAGGCCCGACAGCGGGTCGACGGTGGACGGCACCGGGGTGCTGGTGCGGCACTCCGGTTTGTCGGGCGTGGTGAGCGCGCACTCGGGCAGCAGCACCAGCCGGGCCCGGTCGGACCACATCGCGTCGCCGGTGAGCGCCTTGACGTCGAGCGCGACCTGGAACGCGTGGCCGCCCCCGGCGGCGCCGCCGGCCCCCTCCAGCCGGACCACCGGGCCGGTCGAGCCGGCCGCCTTGGCCTTGCCCTCGTCCATCAGGTCGACCTTGACCGAGGGCGTGCCCGCGGCCTCGTCCCGCGCGGTGCCCAGGTCGGTCAGGAACACCGGCAGGTCGCCGGCCCTGACCCTGGCCTTGCCGCCGGCCGCCGGAGCGGCACCGCCGTTCAGCCGGCGCGCCGCCTCCTGGTCCGCCGACACGTCGGTGACCCGGACGGTCGCGCTGCCGGGCTTCGCCGGGGCCGCGGCGGAGTGCTTCCACTCCCGCGGCACCCCGCCGGTGACGGCCGCTCCGGTGACGCCGTCGGAGCGCCCGGACACCGATTTCACGTCCTGCAGCGGCGTGGTCGGCGGGACCCACACCTTCGGCGCCTTCTCGGCGAACGCCGGTGGCGCGCCGAGCAGTGACCCCGTCACCGCCATGAGCGTCAGCATCCCCAACGCCCGGGACCGGCCTCTCAGCCGGTACCGGCGCGGGGTGCGTTCACGCTGTGCCCCCATCTGGTTCTCCCCAACTCGCTTGGAACCATGCGCAAAAGACGCCCCGTCAGGAGACAGGGCGCCCTGGAGCATGCGCAGTGGTCAACACGGGAATCTAGGGACGGGCGACCGGCCGACGCCAGTGCGCGACGGCCGAATTCACCATCCCGTTATAAAGTTCGCCGTCGAATCGGATCGCTTTCGGAAATACCGGACACGGGAATTCAGGAAGTGCGCCTGAAGCCGCCCCGGTGGAATTGCCCCGGTGAATTCCGGGCCGATTTCCGAGGCGGTGGAGCCGGTCGGGGGGAGCCGGTGGCGCCCCCCGACCGGGCCGTTCGGGCGCTGGGTCAGGCGGCCGCCCCCATGCCCCAGCGCTGCGGGTAGGTCTGGTTGCAGTCCCAGATCTGCAGCTGCGTCCCGTTGGCGAGGTTGCCGTTGGGGATGTCCAGGCAGCGGCCGGACATCGGGTTGTAGAGCGAGCCGTCCGCGCGGTAGAGCCACTGCTGGGCGGGGTTGCCGTCACAGGTCCACAGCTGGATCCTGGTGCCGTTGCCGGTCGCCGCGCCGGTGACGTCGAGGCAGCGGCTGAGCACCTTGACGGTGCCGTTCGGCTGCGAGGTGGCCTGCTGGGCGGTGCTGGGGTTGCAGTCCCAGATCTGGATCGCGGTGCCGTTGGCGTCCACGCTGCCGTTGGCGTCCAGGCACTTGTTGCCGCCGACGCCGGTCGGCAGGTCGGCCATGATCCGGCTGGTGGCGGTGCTCGGGTCGGTCGGGGTGTCGAACACCTCGACGTCGCTGACGCTGCCGTCGAACGCGGCGGAGAGCGTGCCCGACTCCTGGGAGTTGCCGATCACCAGCGGCCCGCTGTAGCCGAACTTGCCGGCGTGGTAGCTGCTGCCGGCGAGTACCCCGTTGACGTACAGCGACATGCCGCCGGTGGTGGCGTTGTAGCTGGCGGTCAGGCGGTCCCAGCGGCCGGCCTGGTAGCGCGCGGCGCTGGTGCTGACGTCCGCCGTCTCGTGGTAGTTCCAGCCGGCCCTGTCGGCGGTGGCCAGGGCGAAGCGCCAGGTGCCGTCCTTGTCCGGCCAGAGGATGAACCCGCTGGAGGTGGCGCCCTTGGTGGACAGCACCGAACCGCTCACGCCGGCCGGCTTGGCCCAGACGCTGACGGTGAAGGACTTCGTGGTGTCGACCTTGACCTGCTGGTTCTGGCCGCTCCCGTAGGAGATCACCGAGTTGGCACCGGCCGTACCGAGGCCGCCGCCGAAGTGCGCGACGGTGGTGCTCCTGCCGTTGACCGTGTCGGTCGGGAAGGTGACCGCGCCGCCGGCCGTCATCGGGTTGTTGCCGTAGACGTCGGTGACGGCGGAACCGCCGGGGTCGGTGAGCTTCAGCCGGGCGACCGTGCGGCGGCTGTCGCCCTGGTCGTACGGGGTGGTGGCGAAGCCGGTCACCGCGGTGGAGCCGGCGGTGGCGGTGCCGGGCCACACCTTGAGGCGGTTGGCGGTGTCGAACGCCCAGAGGTCGGGCAGGCCGTCCTTGGTGGCGTCACCGCTGGAGCCGATCCGCGCGTAGGCGGCGGCGGTGAACTTCTGGGTGCCGACCGTTCGGGCCTTGGTGGTCGGGTCTACCAGGTTGCCGAAGTCCAGGTACCCGCCGGCGGTGAGCGTGATGTCGTAGGCCCGGATGGTGCCGTCGGTCTTGTCCCGGGTCCACAGGGTGGGTCGCACGGTGCCGGAGGCGGCACCGGGGTTGATCAGCTCGTAGTTGTCCCAGTTGGCGTCGGACACCTTGACCGCCGGGGCGCCGATCCGGTCGGTGGGGTGAGCGCGGTAGAGCCAGAGCTTGCCGCCCTCGACGGTGAGGACGGAGGTCTGCTCGATGCTCTCCGGATTGGCCGTGGGGTCATTGGGGCTGAGCGGTGCGTGCAGCACGCCGAGCGACACCACCTGGGTCAGGTTGGTCCAGGTGCCGCTCCAGCCGGTGGGGGCCGAGGGGAGCGCGACGCCGTCGAGGCCGACCCAGCTCTTCGGCTTGGTCAGCAGCCCGGGCGCCTGGAAGGTTCCGTCGCCGTTGTTCTGGTACAGGTAGAGGTTCCGGGCCAGTGACGTGCCGTCGACGGTGGCGTTGGTCCACACGATGGCGTCGTCGACCGGGTTGGGTGACGAGCGCAGGGCGCCGAGGTGGGTGGTCCGGACGGTCAGGCCGGTGGCCGGGTCGTTCTTCCAGGTGGTGCCGCCGGGGGCGAGGCCGACCGGGGCACCCTGGATGGCGCTCATGTCGCTGTCCAGGCCGATGACCCGCAGGTTGCCGAGGTCGTCCGGAACCATGACGTCACCGCGGCCGTCGCCGTTCAGGTCGCCGGGGGCGCCGGCGGCGGTGCTGGCGTCCCAGGGGGCGTAGAAGGTGTACGGCTGGGGCTGGCTGTAGTTGCCCGCCACGTCCATCGCCTGTACGTAGAGGATGTTGGTGCCCCAGGTGGGCGGCGCGAACGGGAAGGTGCCGGAGGCACCCTTGACCACGCCCTCCTTGTTGGGCGTGCCGGGCGCGTTGCAGGACCAGCCGGTGACGGCGGTCGGGTCGGTGCTCCAGCGGATGCAGGCCGGGCCGGAGGCGTTGAGGCCGGTCGCGGGCGCCGGGTCGGCGGCGGTGAGGGTGAAGGTGCCGCTCTGGCCGGCCTTCTTGGTCGGGGCGGCGCCGATGGTGCCGCTGGCCGGGAAGTCGGTGGAGGAGATGCTCACCCTCGGCGGGGTCTTGTCGACCCGGAAGTAGCACGAGGGGGTGGTGCCGGAGGACAGCGAGCCGTCACCGGCGCTCGACGTCCAGCCGTACTGGTGGCCGTCGGTCATCCGGTCGACGTTGACCGTCGCCGTGCCGTAGCCGCCGGCCCCGGTGCTGCTGGGGTAGGCGTGCCAGGTGCCGTCGTTGTCGTCCCAGATGTGGAAGCCGACCGTGACGGTGGCGCCGATCGGTGACCAGGCGCTGGAGCTCAGGGAGACGTACTGGTTGGCGCCGACCCAGCCGGGCGCGTACCACGCGTAGCCGCCGCCCGGGGTCTGGCAGTCGTTGACCTGGGTCCCGAAGGTCGGGTCGTTGACGAAGCCGGGCGTCGGGGAGGTCCGCGGGTACCAGATGGTGGGCGCGATGTCGTAGTACGTGGTGATGTGCGCGTTGGAGCCGATGTGGTGGCGCAGCAGCTTGTCGGTCTCGTTCTCGGCCGAGATGCCGACCGTCCAGTTGGGGGCCTTGTCGTTGACGAGCTTCTGCACCCACCAGGTGACGTCCCAGCTGATGGTGCCGGTGCCGGTGCCGGTGACGTCGGCGTTGGCGGCCCAGGTGCAGCCGGTCATCTTGCCGTTGGTGCCGCAGGGCTGGTTGTTCCAGGTGGTGGTGCCCTGGAAGGCCGGGGCGCTGTACACGTTCAGCGTCGACTTGGTGCCCGGCGAGGAAGCGTCGACCACGGTGGTGGACAGGGTGGCCCGGTTGACGGTCGCGGTGCCGTGGCCGCCGCCCTCGAACAGGCCGTCGGGGCTGGGGATCTGGTAGTACGCGCGGTAGCGGCCGTAGCCGGTGCAGTCCGAGTAGCCGCAGTAGCCGACGCCCAGCGAGCTGAGCGTGTTGACGTTGGCGGTGTCGGGGTGGTTCTCCTGGACCTGCGCGTTGACCGTGGCGCCCTTGTCGACGCTGGTCTCGGGGTCGAGGTACCAGGGGCCGGTGCCCTTGCCGAAGGTGGCCGGGTCCGGGGTGAGCACCAGTTCGGTGTCACCGGCGGAGATCCCGATCGCGGAGACCGCGGCGGCGGCGCCGGGCCGCTCGGCGTTCGAGGCCTCGGCCGCGGCCCTCGCCTCGGCGGCGCCGGGCGCGGCGAACGGCGACGTGGCCCGGGCGCCGCCCGGCTTGACCACGGGGGCCGGCTCGGGGGCGGTGGCGGAGTCCCACTGGAACGGGGTCGGGGCGTGGAAGCGCGTCCTGCCCGTGGCGTCCTTGAACGCGACGTTGCCCGCGGCGTCCGTGCCGGCCTTCACGCCGGTGGTCCGCAGCGGGAAGTGCAGGCTCTTCAGCCGCGGGTCGGCGGCGGCCCGGGCGGTCCTGACCACGATCACGTCGCGCCAGCCGCCGTCCGGACGGGCCGTCACCCGCAGGTCCACGTCGGGCAGCACGGAGGCGTAGGTGGCGGTCGGGCCGTCCAGGGTCGGCTTCGGCAGCGGGAAGGGCGCGCTGATCGCCATCGAGGCGCCGTCGGCGGTGGTGATCTTCGCCAGCGGACCGTCGCCGCCGCCGGAGAGCACCAGGTCGCTGCCGGTCAGGGCCGGGGTGACGGTGCCGTCGGCGTTGGCGCGCAGGGTCGCGTCCAGGGTCTGCCAGGTCCCGTTGCGCTTGGTGCGGACGTCCTGGGCGTTGGCGTCCGAGTGGAGCGTCCGGCCGTCGGGGTCGGCGAAGACCTCGGTGGTCTCGTTCGTCATCGCGTCGATCCGGACCGGCTTCCCGGTCTCCCCGGCCCGCTGGAGGGCCGAGCGGATCGCCTTGGTCTGCGCGGTCTCGGCCGGCGCCGGAGCGTCCTGCGCGCCCGCGGTGGGCGCGGGCGCGGGCGTCGCGGCCCACGCGGCCGGGGAGGAGAGCGCGGTGAGCACGAGCGCCGTGGCCGCCGCCACCGTCGCCCGGCCGAGCACGCCTCCCCCCGTGGACCGGATTCGTTGTCTGCGGCGTCTCAACTGGGTCGTATCGGACATGGCGCGCGCGGTCCCCCCTCACGACAGCCCACCCCCCTCGGACGGGCGTTCGTTTGAGAACGATGCTTCCCGCACGAAGATCGGGTCAAGACCTCCCGGCGGTATGTCCAATATTTTCCCGCGTGTTCGCCAAAACCACCCGAGTCGGCCCTTCTCCCCCTACAGGGCGGCAAATTGACGCCTCATCACCTCCGATATCAGGAGGGCCTTCGCGATATCGGGACGAATTCGAGAATCCGCAGGACGAAAGGAGCCTCCGCGCCCATGACCGACATCGGACGGAACGTCACGTCCCGCCCCCGACCCCGCCCGGGTACGCAGCCACCACGACGGCCAGCAGGCCGGGGAAGCGCTCCTCCAGGTCGGCCGCGCGCAGCGTGGTCAGCCGGCGGTTGGCCTCCTCGCGGTGGCGGATCAGGCCGGCCTCGCGGAGCACCTTGAAGTGATGGCTGAGGGTGGAGGGCGCGACGTCCACCGGGAAGGTGCCGCAGGCGCGCTCGGGTTCCGCGCTGAGGGTGAGCACGATGGTCATCCGGGTGGGGTCGGAGAGCGCGTGCAGGACGTCCAGCAGGTCGATGTCGGCGGTGTCGGGGTAGTGCGGCGCCTCGCGGCGGCGGCTGGCTCGGGGCACGGGGGTCCCTTCCTGCGATGTTCGACATCCGTCGAAACTGCGTGGTACTAATTTCGATGTTCGTAGAACATCGTAGCTTCCGACGTCCCAGGGGGACCGCCATGCGCGCACTCGTGATGACCGAAGCCGGCGGCGCCGAGCACAGCCGGGTCCTCGACCTCGAACCGCCGCGACCCGGACCCGGGCAGGTCGCGATCGACGTCGCGTACGCCGGGCTCAACTTCGTCGACGTGATGGCCCGCCGGGGCGACGGCTACGCCGCCGCCTGGCCGCACCACCCGGGCAAGGAGGTGGCGGGCACCGTCCGCGCCCTCGGCGAGGGCGTCACCGGCCTCGCCGTCGGCACCCCGGTGGTCGCCGCCACCCGGTCCGGCGGCCTGGCCGGGACCGCCGTCGCCGACGCCGCCCTGACCGTCCCCGTCCCGGCCGGCGTGCCGCTGGAGGTCGCCGCCGCCGCCCCGCTCGGCCTGGCCACCGCGCTGCTGCTGCTCACCGACGCCGGGCGCTTCACCGCGGGCGAGAGCGTCCTGGTCCACTCGGCGAGCGGCGGCGTCGGCACCGCCGTCGCCCGGCTGCTGCCGCTGCTCGGAGGCGGCCGCCTGCTCGGCACGGTGGGGCGGCCCGAGAAGGCCGGGGCCGCCCGGCGCCACGGCTACCACGCGGTGCACGCCCGCGGCGCGGACGCGCGGGAGCAACTGCGGGCGGCGAACGGCGGGCGCGGCGTCGACCTCGTCCTCGACCCGCTCGGTACCGCCGCCCTCGACCTCGACCTCGACCTGCTCGCGCCGGGCGGCCGGATCGTCCTGTTCGGCAACGCGGGCGGCGGCACTCCGGACCCGCTGCCGCCCCTGCCCCGGCTGCTCGCCGCCAACGCCACCCTGACCGGCTTCAGCCACTCCGGCCTGCTCGCCGCCGCCCCCGCGAAGGTCGCCGACGCCGTCCGCCGCACCCTCGACCTGCTCGCCGCCGGCTCCCTGGAGGCCCCGGTGACCGTCCTGCCCGACCTCGCCGACGTCCCCGCCGCGCACGACCTGCTGGCCGCCGGCCGGGGCGAGGGCAAGTACGTGGTCGCGCTGGGTCAGCCGTCGTAGGCGCGGCGCGCGGCGTGCACCTCCTCGATGTGGGTCTCCGCCCAGTCCTTGACCGCGGCGACCACCGGCAGCAGCGAGCGGCCCAGCGGGGTGAGCGCGTAGTCGACCCGGACCGGCACCGCCGCGGTGACGGTCCGGGTCAGCAGGCCGTCGCGCTCCAGCGTCCGGAGGGTCTGGGTGAGCATCTTCTGGCTGACCCCGGCCACCGTCCGGCGCAGTTCGCTGTAGCGCCGCGGGCCGTCCGCGAGGGCGTTGAGCAGCAGGCTGACCCACTTGTCGCTGATCCGGTCGAGCAGCTGCCGGGCGGGGCACTCGGCGAGGTAGGCGTCGTAGCGGGCGCGCTCCTGGGCGCGCTGCTGGTCGGCGGTACGGGTCGGCATCGGGGTCACCCTCCGGTGGGTTACGCACTCTCAGGTGCCTGCTTCCCGCCGGAGAGTAGCAACGCCTAGCGTCGCCGTCATGAGAGCCCTGATCGTCCGTTCCTTCGGCGGCCCCGAGGTGCTGGAACTCGCCGACCTGCCGCTGCCCGTCCCCGGCCCCGGCCAGGTGCGCGTGCGGGTGACCGCCGCCGCCGTCAACCCCGTCGACCTGCAGACCCGGTCCGGCGCGCTGACCGCCGCCGGGCTGCTGCCCGCGCTGCCCGTGACCGGCCTCGGCTGGGACGTCTCGGGCACCGTCGACGCGCTCGGCCCCGGTGTCACCGCGTTCCGGCGCGGCCAGCCCGTCCTCGGCCTGTCCGACCGGCTGGCCCTCCCGCTCAAGGCGCAGGCCGAGCAGGTGGTGCTGGACGCGGACGCGGTCGCCCCGCTGCCCGACGGCCTGGACCCGGTCGCGGCGGCCGGGCTGCCGCTCGGCGCGCTCACCGCCGCGCAGGCCCTGGACCTGGCGGCGCTCCGCCCGGGTGCGACGCTGCTGGTCACCGGCGCGGCCGGGGCGGTGGGCGGCTTCGCCGTCCAGCTGGCCGTCCGGGCCGGGCTGCGGGTGGTCGCGGCGGCAGGCGACGGGGACGGGGCGCTGGTGCGGGAGTTGGGCGCCGAGGTCTTCGTGCCGCGCTCGGCGGACCTGGCCGCGGCCGTCCGCGAGGCCGTCCCGGGCGGGGTGGACGGCGCGGTGGACGCCGCCTCGCTCGGCCCGCTCGCCCTGGACGCGGTGCGCGGCGGCGGCACCCTGGTCGCCGTCCTCGGTGGCGGGCCGCCCCCGCTGCGCGGCACCCGGGTGGCCCGGGTCTGGATCCGCGCCGACGGCCCCCGCCTCGCCGCCCTCGCCGCCGCCGGCCTCACCCCCCGGGTGGCCGGCACGCTCCCGCTCGACGCCGCCGCCGAGGCCCACCGCCGCCTGGCGTCGGGCGGCCTGCGCGGCCGCCTCCTGCTGCTGCCCTGAGCACGCCGGGAACCACGTCAAGGGCCCAGGAACGGCGGGCTCGTGCTGCCGGCGGCCGGAGCCCATCGGCACGTCCGGGCCGCTGCGTGCTGTCGAAGACCAGGAACCCGGAGCGGCGGAACGCTCCCGGCCCCCGCCGCGCGGCCACCGCGGCGCTCAGGTCGCGGCGATCACCGACACCAGCGCGACCAGCCCGGCGACGGTCGGCGCGATGATCCACCAGCACCAGGTGGTCTGGAGCTCGCCGGCCGCCGAGGCCTTGTTCGCGTTGCGTTCGGCCTGGTCCTGCAGCGTGCTGACGACGGCGTCGGACCAGGCGCGGGTGGGGTCGAGCTGGTCGACCCGGGGGGCGCGGGTGACGCGGGTGCTGCGCCGGAGGGCGGGGTCGCCCTCGGCGGCGGCGCGGGTGGCCCGGCGGGTGGCCTTCTTGCGCTGGCGGATCGAGACCGGGATCGCCCAGACCTGGAACTTCCGTCCGTCGGCGAAGAGTTCGACCGAGTACCCGGCCTTGAGGGTCTCCACCTTGCCCCAGGGCGCGACGATGGTGCGCAGCGGGTTGCGGACCACGAGCCGCTGGTCGTTGGCGCGCACCACGGGCCGCAGGGTGTAGGCGATCACCGGGAAGACGAAGACGGGCGCGGCGGCGAGGGCGACCCACGGGGTGGCTCCGGTGCCGGACACGACGGCGTCGATGATCAGCCAGGCGGCGACCGCGAGCATCATGGCGCCCGCGATGACGCTGGGGACGGAGCGGTAGACGCGGTCGGCGTACACGGGCTCGTCGGCGGCGGCACCCTGGTGGGGTGTCCGGTCGGATTCGGTCATGTCGTCGATTCTGCCCCAGGGCCCGGCCGGGCCCAACGGTGACTCGAACACGGGACGGTCACGAAGTGGCCGTCCCGTGTTCGGCGTACCCGGTGGTCAGGCGGTGCGCCGTCGCAGCGTCGCGGCGCCGAGGGCGAGCGCGGCGAGCGTGCTGGCGGCCACCACGGCGAGGTCGAGCAGGACCCGTCCGCCGACGCCGGCCCCGGCGGTGATCCGGGCCGTCGCGTCGACGGCGTAGGAGAGCGGGAGGACGTCGGAGATCCAGCGCAGCACGGGCGCCATCCGCTCGCGGGGGACGAACAGGCCGCAGAGCAGGAGCTGCGGCAGCAGCACGGCGGGCAGGAACTGGACGGCCTGGAACTCGGTGGCGGCGAACGCGGAGACCAGCAGGCCGAGCGCCATGCCGAGCAGTCCGTCGGCGACGGCGACGGCGAACAGCGCCCAGGCCGGCCCGGCGACGTGCAGGCCGAGCAGGCCGGTGGTGAGGGCGGAGGCGAGCGCGGCCTGGACGAGGGCGACGGCGCCGAACGCGAGCGCGTAGCCGAGCAGCAGGTCGAGCCGGCCGAGCGGCATGGTGAGCAGGCGTTCCAGGGTGCCGCTAGTGCGCTCGCGGAGCATCGCGACCGAGGTGACCAGGAACATCACCAGCAGCGGGAAGACGCCGAGCAGTTCGGGGCCGATCCGGTCGAAGGTGCCGGGCTGCCCGTCGTACACGTACCTGAGCAGGACCAGCAGCAGGCACGGCACGAACAGCAGCATGGCCACCGTGCGCGGGTCGTGCCGCAGCTGGGTCAGGACGCGGCGGGCGGTGGCGAGGGTGCGGCGGGCGGCGGCGTTCACGGCGTGGCCTCCGGGGCTGCCTGCGGGGCGGCCTGGACGAGGGTGAGGAAGGCGGACTCGACGTCGGCGGCGCCGGTCGCGGCGAGCAGCGCGGCGGGGGTGTCGTGGGCGAGCAGGCGGCCCTCGCGCATCAGCAGCAGCCGGTCGCAGCGGGTGGCCTCGTCCATGACGTGGCTGGAGACCAGCAGGGTGGCGCCGGCGGCGGCGAGCGCGCGGAACAGCTGCCAGAGCTCCTGCCGCAGGACGGGGTCGAGGCCGACGGTGGGTTCGTCCAGGACGAGCAGTTCGGGGTGGCCGAGCAGCGCGGCGGCGAGCGAGACCCGGGCCCGCTGGCCGCCGGAGAGCCGGGCGACGGGGGTGTGCCGGTGCGCGTCGAGCCCGACCTGGGCGGTCACCCGGGCGGGGTCGCCGGGCGGGGCGCCGAGGACCGCCGCGAAGTGGTCGAGGTTCTCGGCGACGGTCAGGTCGCCGTAGACGGACGGGGCCTGGGTGACGTACCCGACCTTGTCCCGCAGCCCGGGCGACCCGGCCGGGAGGCCGAGCACGGTCACCGTGCCGGCGGCGGTCCGCTGCACCCCGACGACGCTGCGCAGCAGCGTGGTCTTCCCGCAGCCGCTGGGCCCGAGCAGCCCGGTCACGCTGCCGCGCTCCACCACCAGGTCCAGCCCGGGCAGCACCGCGGTCCCGCCGCGCCGCACCACCAGCCCGTCCACCCGGATCGCGGGGCCGCCGGACGGCCCCGCCGAAGAATTCATCATGTGATGAGTTTCCCGCCGCCCCCGATCGCCGTCAAGGGCCGCGCAGCCGCTCCCGGGCTTGACAGCCGGTCGATGAGCGGTGCGGCCCCCACGGCCCCGCCGGGTACGATTGGCGGCGGCCGGACGGCGGCCGCAGCGCCCCGTCCCGTGCCTTCGACACCCACCCGCGGGCGCGTCGGCGTGCCCGCCGGAGAACAGGGAGCATCCCAGGATGACTCGGCAGTTGATCACCAGCGCGCTTCCCTACATCAACGGGATCAAGCACCTGGGCAACATGGTCGGGTCGATGCTCCCGGCGGACGTCTACTCCCGCTACCTGCGCCAGCGCGGCCACGAGGTGCTGTACATCTGCGCGACGGACGAGCACGGCACGCCCGCCGAGCTGGCCGCGCAGGAGGCCGGCCTGCCGGTGGCGGAGTTCTGCGCCCGGGCGCACGACCAGCAGAAGGCGATCTACGACGGCTTCCAGCTGTCCTTCGACTACTTCGGCCGCTCCTCCTCGCCGCAGAACCGCGAGATCACCCAGGAGATCGCCCGCGAGCTGCACGCCAACGGCTTCATCGAGGAGCGGGCGATCCGCCAGGTCTACTCGGTGGCGGACGCCCGCTTCCTGCCGGACCGCTACATCGTCGGCACCTGCCCGTTCTGCGGCTACGACAAGGCCCGCGGCGACCAGTGCGAGAACTGCACCCGCGTCCTCGACCCCACCGACCTGCTGGAGCCGCGCTCCGCGATCAGCGGCAGCGCGGAGCTGGAGGTGCGGGAGACCAAGCACCTCTTCCTCCTCCAGTCGAAGCTGACCGACGAGGTCGAGGCGTGGATCGCCGCGCACGGCGACGACTGGCCCGTCCTCGCCTCCTCGATCGCCCGCAAGTGGCTGACCGAGGGCCTGCAGGACCGCGCGATCACCCGCGACCTGGAGTGGGGCGTCCCGGTGCCGGCCGACACCTGGCCGGAGCTGGCGGCCGAGGGCAAGGTGTTCTACGTCTGGTTCGACGCCCCGATCGAGTACATCGGCGCGACCAAGGAGTGGGCGGACGCGACCGGCGGCGACTGGCGCTCGTGGTGGTACGAGGCGGACGACACCGTCCGGTACACCGAGTTCATGGCGAAGGACAACGTCCCGTTCCACACGGTGATGTTCCCGGCGACGATCCTGGGCTCGCGGCAGCCGTGGAAGAAGGTCGACTACGTCAAGGCCTTCAACTGGCTGACGTACTACGGCGGGAAGTTCTCCACCAGCCAGAAGCTCGGCATCTTCACCGACGTCGCGCTCGAACTGCTGCCGGCCGACTACTGGCGCTACTACCTGATGGCGAACGCCCCGGAGTCCGACGACTCCAGCTTCACCTGGGACCTGTTCGCGGCGACCGTCAACAAGGACCTCGCCGACACCCTGGGCAACTTCGTCAACCGGGTGCTCTCCTTCAGCCGCAAGCGCTTCGGCGACGAGGTCCCGGCCGGCGCGCCGAACGGCGAGGCGGAGCTCGCCCTCGGCGCCCAGATCGCCGAGCTGCTCGCCGAGTACGAGACCCAGCTGGACGGGCTGAACTTCCGCAAGGCCGCGCAGGCGCTGCGCGCGCTCTGGTCGGCGGGCAACGCGTACCTGGACGTCACCGCGCCGTGGACGGAGATCAAGACCGACCCGGAGGCGGCGGCGCGCACCCTGCGCACCGCGATCAACCTGATCCACCTGTACGCGGTGGTCTCCGAGCCGTTCATCCCGGCCGCGGCCAGGACGGTCCGCGACTCCTTCGCGCTCGACGGCGACACCCGCACCTGGGTCACCGCCGACGAGGCCCGCGCCCTCGCGCTCGTCCCGGCCGGCACCGGCTTCACCGTCCCGCCGGTGCTGTTCGCCAAGATCACCGACGAGGACCTGGCCGCCTGGACCGAGCGCTTCGGCGGCGACCGGGCCTGACCGCTCAGTCCGTCAGGTACCCCTGGACGGTGCGCCCCAGCAGCGGGGCGAGCACCTCCGGGGGTGCCGAGGCGAGCGGCTCGACCGCGATCACGTACCGGGCCATCGCCAGGCCGACGATCTGCGACATCACCAGCTCGACCCGCAGCTCGGGCCGGTCGACGTCCAGCTGCCCGGCCACCCGGGCGACCAGCTCGGTCACCATGAAGCCGCGCATCAGCGCCGCGACCTCCTCGCTGGCGGCGGCCGTCCGCACCAGCGCCAGCAGCCGGTCGCGCACCTCGGGCTGCTCCCACAGGCCCAGCACGAAGCGGGCGACCCGCTCGCCGACCGTCGCCGGGTCGCCGGCGAAGACGCCGTCCACCACCGCGCGCGGGTCGAACGGGAACTCCAGCGCGGCCGCGAACAGCCGGTCCTTGCTGCCGAAGTAGTGGTGCAGCAGCGCCGCGTCCACCCCGGCGGCCCGGGCGATCGCCCGCATGCTCGCCTTCTGGTAGCCGCGCGCCGCGAACTCGGCCCGGGCGGCCGCCAGCACCGCCCCCCGGGTGTCCTCGCCGCCGGGGCGCCGGCCCCGTGCCTTCGCTTCGCCGCTCATCGGGCCATTCTCCCCGGCGCGGGGGCGCGGGTTTCGGTCAGGCTTCGGTCGGGAATCGAAACCGCCCCGCCCTACCGGCTTCCTACGCGCGTAGATATGCTGGTCTGGTGACTATGTCCACTCTTGCAGCCAACGCCCCCGGCGCCGCGGGCGGCGGCCTCTCGGACGTCGCGGCGTCCGAGGCCACCTTGCGCCGTTTCCTGCACGGCCTGCCCGGGGTCGATCAGGTCGGTCTGGAGTCGCGGGCCGCGACCCTCGGCACCCGGTCGATCAAGACGACCGCGAAGGCCTTCGCCATCGACCTCGCCATCTCGATGATCGACCTGACCACGCTGGAGGGCGCGGACACGGCCGGCAAGGTCCGCTCGCTGTGCGCGAAGGGCCTGAGCCCGGACCCGACGGACCGCACCGCCCCGCGGGTCGCGGCGATCTGCGTGTACCCGGACATGGTCGCCACCGCGAAGCGGGCGCTGCGCGGCAGCGACGTCCAGGTCGCCTCGGTGGCCACCGCCTTCCCCTCCGGCCGGGCCGGCCTGCCGGTCAAGCTGGCGGACACCGCCGAGGCGGTCGCCGCGGGCGCCGACGAGATCGACATGGTGATCGACCGGGGCGCCTTCCTCTCCGGCCGCTACCTGGAGGTCTTCGAGGAGATCCGCGCCGTCAAGGCGGCCTGCGAGCGCCCCGACGGGACGGCCGCCCACCTCAAGGTGATCTTCGAGACCGGCGAGCTGCAGACGTACGACAACGTCCGCCGGGCGTCCTGGCTGGCGATGATCGCCGGCGCCGACTTCATCAAGACCTCCACCGGCAAGGTCGCGGTGAACGCGACCCCGCCGGTGACGCTGCTGATGCTGGAGGCGGTGCGGGACTTCCGCGCGGCGACCGGCGTCCAGGTCGGCGTGAAGCCGGCCGGCGGCATCCGCACCACCAAGGACGCGATGAAGTACCTGGTGATGGTGAACGAGACGCTGGGCGACGACTGGCTCAGCCCGCACTGGTTCCGGTTCGGCGCCTCCAGCCTGCTGAACGACCTGCTGATGCAGCGCCAGAAGCTGAGCACCGGACGGTACTCCGGTCCCGACTACGTGACGGTGGACTGAGGACGATGGCCAAGACCAAGAAGACCGAGACCGAGCGGCCCGCCCGCGGCGGGAGCCTGTTCGCGTACGCCCCGGCCCCCGAGTCCCCGGCCGCCGCCGGTGAGATCGCCACCCACTACGGCCACTTCGTCGGCGGCGAGTTCGTCGACTCGTCCGGCTCGGAGGCGCTGAAGACCGTCAACCCGGCGACCGGGCAGGTGCTCGCCGAGTTCGCGCAGGGCACCGAGGAGGACGTCGACCGCGCGGTGAGGGCCGCCCGCGCGGCGTTCGCCGACTGGTCGGCGCTGCCGGGCTCCGAGCGCGCCAAGTACCTGTTCCGGATCGCCCGGATCATCCAGGAGCGCAGCCGCGAGCTGGCCGTGCTGGAGTCGATCGACAACGGCAAGCCGATCCGGGAGACCCGCGACGTCGACCTCCCGCTGGTCGCCGCGCACTTCTTCTACTACGCGGGCTGGGCCGACAAGCTGGAGTTCGCCGGCTACGGCCCGAACCCGCGTCCGCTGGGCGTGGCCGCGCAGGTCATCCCGTGGAACTTCCCGCTGCTGATGCTGGCCTGGAAGGTCGCCCCGGCGCTGGCCACCGGCAACACGGTGGTGCTGAAGCCCGCCGAGACGACGCCGCTGACCGCCCTGCGCTTCGCCGAGATCTGCCGCCAGGCGGGCCTGCCGAAGGGCGTGGTGAACATCGTCACCGGCGACGGCCGCACCGGCGCCGCGCTGACCGCGCACCCGGACGTGAACAAGGTCGCCTTCACCGGCTCCACCCCGGTCGGCCGGGCGATCGCCAGGCAGCTGGCCGGCACCCGCACCAAGCTGAGCCTGGAGCTGGGCGGCAAGGCCGCCAACATCGTCTTCGACGACGCGCCGCTGGACCAGGCGGTCGAGGGCATCGTCGACGGCATCTTCTTCAACCAGGGCCACGTGTGCTGCGCGGGCAGCCGCCTGCTGGTGCAGGAGTCGGTGCAGGACGAGCTGCTGGACGCGCTCAAGCGCCGGATGGGCACCCTGCGGGTCGGCGACCCGCTGGACAAGAACACCGACGTCGGCGCGATCAACTCGGCCGAGCAGCTGGCCCGGATCACCGAGCTGGCCGCCGAGGGCGAGCGGGAGGGCGCCGAGCGCTGGGCCCCGGACTGCGAACTCCCGGGCGCGGGCTACTGGTTCCGCCCGACCCTGTTCACCGGCGTCTCGCAGGCGCACCGGATCGCCCGCGAGGAGGTCTTCGGCCCGGTGCTGTCGGTGCTGACCTTCCGCACCCCCGCCGAGGCGGTGGAGAAGGCCAACAACACCCCGTACGGCCTGTCCGCGGGCATCTGGACGGAGAAGGGCTCGCGCATCCTGTGGATGGCGAGCCGGCTCCGGGCGGGCGTGGTGTGGGCGAACACCTTCAACAAGTTCGACCCGACCTCGCCGTTCGGCGGGTACAAGGAGTCCGGTTACGGCCGCGAGGGCGGTCGCCACGGCCTGGAGGCGTACCTCGATGTCTGAGACCACTGTCCGGCTGGACGCCCCCGCGCGCATCCAGGTCAGCAAGACCTACAAGCTGTACGTCGGCGGGAAGTTCCCGCGCTCGGAGAGCGGGCGGGTGTACGAGGTGACCGACACGAAGGGCCAGTGGCTGGCGAACGCCCCGCTGGGCACCCGCAAGGACGCGCGGGACGCCGTGCTGGCGGCCCGCGCGGCGGTCAAGGGCTGGTCGGGCACCACCGCGTACAACCGCGGCCAGGTGCTGTACCGGGTCGCCGAGATGCTGACGGGCCGCCGGGAGCAGTTCGCCGCCGAGGTCGCCGCGGCCGAGGGCGTGGGCGCGAAGAGGGCGGCGGCGCTGGTGGACGCGGCGGTCGACCGCTGGGTCTGGTACGCGGGCTGGACCGACAAGGTCGCGCAGGTCGCGGGCGGCGCCAACCCGGTGGCCGGGCCGTTCTTCAACCTGTCGACCCCGGAGCCGACCGGCGTGGTCGGCGTCCTGGCGCCGCGGGCCGGCCACGGCTTCTCGCTGCTGGGCCTGGTGTCGGTGATCGCCCCGGCGATCGCGACCGGCAACACCGTGGTGGTCGCGGCCGCCGAGCGGGCCCCGCTGCCCGCCCTGTCGCTGGGCGAGGTGCTCGCCACCTCGGACGTGCCGGGCGGCGTGGTGAACCTGCTCTCCGGCCGGACCGCCGACATCGCCCCGACCCTGGCCTCCCACCAGGACGTCAACGCGCTCGACCTGGCCGGGGCGATCGACCCCGACGGGCCCGGCGCGGCGGCGGCCCTGGAGGCGGCGGCGGCCGATACATTGAAGCGGGTGGTCCGACCGGCCGCCGACCCGTCCGCCGAGGACTGGACGGCCGCGCCCGGCACCGGGCGGCTCCTCTCCTTCCTGGAGACCAAGACGGTCTGGCACCCGATGGGCATCTAGCCCGTCCGCCCGACCCCGCAGACCGGCCGTCCTCCGTGCCCTACCCCCCCGGGGCCCGGGCGGCCGCGACGGGCCCGCACTTCTCCCCCCCTGGTGCGGGCCCGTCCCCATGTCCACCGCTCACCCGCCCCCGCGCGCTCCCTCACTCCCCGTGAACGGGACGTCCGGCGGGTTCCGAGCTGCCCCTCCCATGCCTCAGACTGGTTCCCCGTGAGTGACACCCCGCTGAACCGCCGCCCGATATCCCGCGTCATCCTGCTGTCGGGCCCCTCGGGGTCGGGGAAGTCCTCGCTGGCCGAGCGCAGCGGGCTGCCGGTGCTGCAGCTGGACGACTTCTACAAGGACGGCGACGACCCGACGCTGCCCCGGCTGCCGGACGGGGGCGGGACGGACTGGGACTCGCCGCTGTCCTGGCACGCGGAGCAGGCGCTGGCGGCGATCCGGGCGCTGGCCTTCGAGGGCTGGGCCGAGGTGCCGGTGTACTCGATCCCGGACAACGGGCGCGCGGGGAGCCGGGTGCTGCTGCTGGACGGGGCGGCGGGCTTCGTCGCGGAGGGGATATTCGCGGCCGAGCTGGTCCGCCGCTGCCGGGCGGAGGGCCTGCTGGGGGACGCGCTGTGCCTGCGCAACAAGCCGGCCACGACGGCCTGGCGGCGCTTCCGGCGGGACGTCCGGGAGGGGCGCAAGTCGGTGCCGTACCTGGTGCGCCGGGGGCTGCGGCTGATGCGGGCCGAGCGCGGCATCGTCGCCCGGCAGGTCGAGCTGGGCTCGTACGCCTGCTCGGGCGTGGAGGCGGGGCGGCGGATCGCCTCGGTGGCCCGGCAGCTGCCCGCCGAACTGGTCTGAGCGGGGCCGCCGGGGCGGGCACGGCGAACGGGCGGGACCCCGGTGCCACTCCCCCGCACCCGGGTCCCGCCCGTCTCCGTCACGGGTGCGGGACTTCCCCCCTGCGGCCGTCTCCCCCGAGCCGGCCGCCGCGTCCCGCGCCCTTCCCCCCACTGCCCGTCCCCCGACGGGAGTCCTGTTCCGCCGCTCAGGCGACCAGCTCGCCGAAGGCGTGCACGGTGTCGCCGGAGCGGTTGAGCTGCTCGTCCTCGCGCATCCGGCGCAGCGCGCGCCAGATGGAGCTCTTCACGGTGCCGACGCTGATGCCGAGGATGTCGGCGATCTCCGGGTCGGTGCGGCCCTCGTAGTAGCGCAGCACGAGCATGGTGCGCTGGTTCTCGGGCAGCTTGGCGAGCGCCTGCCAGAGCACGGCGCGCAGTTCGGTGCCGCCCATCGCGTCGGTGTCGCCGGCCTGCTCGGGGAGTTCCTCGGTCGGGTACTCGTTGACCTTGCGGCGGCGCCAGGCGGAGATGTGCAGGTTGGTCATGGTGCGGCGGAGGTACCCGCCGACGGCGGCCTTGTCGGTGATCCGGCCCCAGGCGCGGTAGGTGGAGAAGAGGGCGCTCTGCAGCAGGTCCTCGGCCTCGTAGCGGTCGCCGGTGAGGTGGTAGGCGGTGGCGTACAGGGAGGCGCGGCGCTCGCGCACGTACGCGGTGAACTCGGCGATGTCGCGCGCCTCGTCCGCCGCGGCGGCCGGGTGCTCCCCCTGCGCGCCTCCCTGTTCGGCCTGCTCCCCCCGGAACGTCTGCGGGGCGACCCGCAGCGTCCGTCCCACGACCTGGTTCCCCAACCGGCCGTGGGTGGTGTCCCCGCTCCTGGTCCCCACGACCGGGCGGCGGGTCCCGGCGTTGTGCGCGCACCCCCGTACGAGCACGTTGCCGGCGTTCTCCTCCTCGTGCCTGGCCCGGCTGGTGCCGAGGACGGCGGAACGCGGCCCGGCGTTTCGGGTCGTCAGCGTTGCGGTCATCGGGCACCCCCATGGTCGGTACGAGCGGTTCGTCGCCGCCTGGTCCCGGGTGGTGGCCCGGTCCCTCGCGGCGACAGGGAAAATCCTGCCGTCCGCGCGTCATGGCGGTGTCCGTCGACTGTCACAGGGCTGTCACAGGACCGGCCGCCGCGGGGTGTCCGGGTGCTCCTCGGTTGCGGACGCCGGACCGGTGCCCTCCGGTTCCCGCGGCCCCGGGGGTCACCCGGGTGGGTGCTTCCGGTGGCCGGGTGGGACACAATGACCCCCGTGTCTTTCCTGCTTCTGATCGAGGACGACGACGCCATTCGCACCGGCCTCGAACTCGCCCTCACCCGCCAGGGTCACCGGGTGGCCGCCGCCGCGTCCGGCGAGGACGGTCTGCGCCTGTTCAAGGAGCAGCGTCCCGACCTGATCGTGCTGGACGTGATGCTGCCCGGCATCGACGGCTTCGAGGTCTGCCGGCGGATCCGCCGCACCGACCAGCTGCCGATCATCCTGCTGACCGCCCGTTCCGACGACATCGACGTGGTGGTCGGACTGGAGTCCGGCGCCGACGACTACGTGGTGAAGCCGGTCCAGCCGCGCGTGCTGGACGCCCGGATCCGCGCGGTGCTGCGCCGGGGCGAGCGGGAGAGTTCGGACTCCTCCGCGTACGGCGGCCTGGTGATCGACCGCTCGGCGATGACCGTCACCAAGGACGGCCAGGACCTGCAGCTGACCCCGACCGAGCTGCGGCTGCTGCTGGAGCTGAGCCGCCGCCCCGGGCAGGCGCTCTCCCGGCAGCAGTTGCTGCGACTGGTGTGGGAGCACGACTACCTGGGCGACTCCCGGCTGGTGGACGCCTGCGTGCAGCGGCTGCGGGCGAAGGTCGAGGACGTGCCGTCCGCGCCGACGCTGATCCGCACCGTCCGCGGCGTCGGCTACCGTCTCGACCCGCCCGCCTGACCCGCCCCTCCCCGACTGAGAGTCCTTCTTGTCCGACCATCAGACCGCGCCGCGCCGGGCCCGTTCGGCGTCCTGGCGGCGGCTCAGTTCGCTGCGGGTCCGGCTGATCGCGGTGTTCGCCGCGGTCGCCCTGGTCACCGCCGTCTCCGCGTCCGGCATCGCCTACTGGCTGAACCGCGACGCGGTGCTCAAGCGCGCCCAGAACTCGGCGCTGAACGACTTCCGGGACTCGCTGACCCGCAACGTCACCGTGCTGCCGCTGAAGCCGAACTGCCAGGACCTGCACGCGCTGGCCGCCCAGGTGGCCAGCTCCGGGCTGGCGTACGACGTGGTGGTGGTCGACGACTCGGTGCCGGGCTGCACCGCGTCCTCCGACCCGATCGCGTTCGGCCAGCGCCAGATACCGGCGGCGCTGGCCGCCGCGGTGAACAAGCCGCGCGAGACCGGCCCCGGCAACCCGTACGAGTACCACCTGTACTGGCAGCGGGTGAACCTGGCCGGGCCGTACGTGGTCGGCGGGACGCGGATCGTGCCGGGCGGGCCGACCGCCTACATGTTCAAGTCGCTGCAGAACGAGCGCGCCGACCTGAACACCCTGGGCTGGTCGCTGGCGATCGCCACCCTGCTCGCCCTGGTCGGCTCGGCGCTGCTCGCCCAGGCCGCCTCGGCGACCGTGCTGCGGCCGGTGCGCCGGCTCGGGGACGCCGCCCGGCGACTGGGCGAGGGCAAGCTGGACACCCGGCTCGACGTCGAGGGCAACGACGAACTCGCCGACCTGGCACGGACGTTCAACCGCACCGCGGAGTCGCTCTCGGACCAGGTCGCCGAGCTGAGCGCGCGCGAGGCGCAGTCCCGCCGGTTCGTCGCCGACATGTCGCACGAGCTGCGCACCCCGCTGACCGCGATGACCGCCGTCACCGACATCCTGGAGGACGAGGCCGACGCGCTCGACCCGATGATCGAGCCGGCCGTGCGGATCGTGGTCTCCGAGACCCGCCGCCTCTCCGACCTGGTGGAGAACCTGATGGAGGTCACCCGCTTCGACGCGGGCACCGCCAAGCTGGTCGCCGACGAGGTCGACATGGCCGACCTGATCATGTCCTGCATCGACGGCCGGGCCTGGTACGACGCGGTCGAACTCGACGCCCCGCGCGGCATCCTGGCCGTCGTCGACCCGCGCCGCCTGGACGTGGTCTTCGCCAACCTGATCGGCAACGCGCTCAAGCACGGCGGCTCCCCGGTCCGGGTGCGGGTCCGCCAGGACGACGAGGCCCGCACCGTGGTCGTCTCGGTCTCCGACGGCGGCCCCGGCATCCCGGAGGACGTCCTCCCGCACGTCTTCGACCGCTTCTACAAGGCCGACAAGGGCCGGGCCCGCTCCGAGGGCAGCGGCCTGGGCCTGTCCATCGCCGAGGCCAACGCCCGGATCCACGGCGGCGACATCACCGCCGCGAACAACCCCGACGGGGTCGGCGCGGTCTTCACCCTCACCCTGCCGCTCACCCAGCCGCCCGCCCCCGGCCCCGAGGACGCCCGATGACCGCCCGCCGCCCCCTCGCCCTGCTGGCCGGCGCCCTGCTCGCCCCCGCCCTGCTCACCGGCTGCGGCATCCGCGCCACCGAGGTCCCGGTCGACGCCGGCGCCCCGGCCAGCCGCACCGCCTGCCCCAACGAGCTCCAGGTCCCGATGGCCCCCGGGCCCTCCGCCTCCCCCACCCCCCAGGCCGCCCCGTCCCCCACCGGGCCCGCCACCGGCAGACCCGCCCCCGCCTCCCCCAGCCCCGCGGTCACGGCGACGGGCGGCGCCTTCGTCGCCCCGTCCCCCAGCCACTGCCCCTGATCCGTCCCCCGGGAACCGTCCCCGGCGCGGCCGGCGTCCTCCGGAGTGTGCACAGCACCGCACCCACCGATCAGGAGAGCGCCGACCGTCCGAACCGCGGACGGGCGGTGCCGTACCGGTTCCGGTTCGCGGCCCGGCTGCTGCTGGGAGTGCTGCTGCTGGCGCTGGGATGGCTCAGCCTGCGGCCGGCGGCCGCGGCCTGGACGGCCCCGCCGAACCTGAGCCCGCTCTCCTCGGTGCACCAGGCGCTCTCGCTCGGCACCTCGGCCACGCTGCGCCGGCTCGCCTCCGGCGCGCTGCCGCTCGCCCCGCTCGGGGTGCTGCTGCCGCTGGCGGTCGGCTCGCCGGGGCGGGCCTGGCTGCCGTCCTTCCTGCGGGCGACGGGTGCCGCCGCCCTGCTGGGCACCGCGCTCCAGATCCTGGAGGGCTGGGCGCCGGGCCACGTGCTGGACGTGGACGACGTCCTGCTCGGGACGGCGGGCGCGGCACTGGCCCACCTGCTGCTGGTCCCGCCGCTGCGCGCCCTGGAACGGCGCCGGGCGGCCGCGCGCGCCGTCGCGGCCGCGGCACCTGCGGCGTCCCCGGAGCCGGTGACGCCCTTCGAGGACGCCGCAGGCCCCGACCGGGCGCGGACCCGCCCCGCCCCGGCCCCCGCGCTGTCGGTGCTCGGCTCGTCGGCCGCGCCGCGCGGCTGAGCACCGGACCGGCCGTCGGTCCCGCTCTCCGGGCGGCCGGCCCCGGACGCACCGCCGCCCGCCCGGAGACGACTCCGGACGGGCGGCGGGCCGAGCGGCGCGGGCGGGTCAGCCGCCGAGCAGCGTCTTCAGGTCGAGGACCTGGGCGGCCGCCGGGGCGGTGGCCTTCACCGGCTTGTCGAAGTCGGCGAACTGCAGGCTGCCGTCCTCCTTGCTCTCCAGCGAGAGCAGGTAGGGCTCGCCCTGGTTGGCGATGGCCGCGTCGGTGCTGCCGCCGCCCTCGGTCATGTTGATGATCACCGCGTCGACGCCGCCGACCTTCTTGGTGCCCTTCAGGGTGCCCTTGTCGTCCGGGGTGCCGTCCTCGGACAGGCCGACGTGCTTCTGGATCTCCAGACCCATGGTGCAGTAGGCCGTGTACGCCGCGAGCTGGGCGTCGTCACCGGCGGTCAGCCACTTGCCGGTGGCCGCGGTGACGGCGGCGCCGCCCTGCGGGGCGATGGTCTTGATGAACTCGGCGTCCGGCTTGACCCAGACCTTGTCGCCGACCCGCACCAGGTCGGCCTTGCCCTTGCCCTTGATCGCGATGTCGCCGACGCAGTTGCCCGAGGCGTCGGTGGCCAGGGTGCCGCTCAGGTCGCCGTCCGCGTCCGCGACCGTGAAGGTCAGCTTGACGGACTTCAGCTTGGCGCCGGCGGCCTGCGACTTCTTGAGGATCTCCGGCACCGTCAGCTTCTCCAGGCCGCCGGCCGCGCCGCCACCGGCGGCGGCGGGGGAGGAGGCGCCGGAAGCGGCGGCCGAGGCGGGGGCGGGGGTGGAGGCGGCGGAGGCGGGCGCGGAGTCGCCCTTCTTGCCGCCGTCGGAGCCACAGGCCGTCAGGCCGGTGACACCGAGCACGGAGAGAACGGTGACGGCCAGCAGCCGGTTCGCACGCATCAGAGTCTGTCCCTGTTCTTATGAGTCTCTTATGAGACCGGTGGCGCGAGTCTCCCAGCCACCACCGACGCCCCGGGCACCACCTCCGCTCTCCTTACCTTCCCTTTACCATTCGTTGAATCGCGGGCGGCGGGCGACGGACCGGCCCAGGACGGTCCGGCCGGCCGGCGGTCCGCCGGCCTTCGACGCCCCGTCGTGACCGCTGAACTGCGGGTTCGCGCCGACCCCGGCACCAGGGGGCACCACGGCCGGACCGGGCCCGCCCGCGGTGCGACCGCCACCGCGCCGGACGGACTCCCGTCCACCATCCGGATGCGCACCGCGTCGACACCGCCGTCCGGGCCGCCCGACTCGGGGTGCCCCCGGAGGCGACCCTGACCCCGGCATCCCCCTGGACGCGTAGCCGCCCGGCGCCGGGATCGGCATCGCGGCGGACGCGAAAGCGCAGGTCACGGCGGAAGGATGGAGTCATCAGCCCGGACGGACGGACCGCCCGGGGCGCACTCCTCGGAGGAGACGATGAGCAGTCTCGCCCGCCCCCGCCACAACCGCGTCATCGCCGGCGTCTGCGCCGGCCTCGCCCGGCGCTTCGGCCTCACCCCGTGGACGGTCCGGGTGATCTTCCTGGCGTCCTGCCTGCTGCCCGGCCCGCAGTTCCTGATCTACCTCGCGCTGTGGCTGCTGCTCCCCCAGGAGCCCTGAGCCCTTGAGCCCTTGAGCCCTGAGCCTGCCGGAACCGTCCACGCCGGGCCTCGGCCAGAGGAGGCCCGGCCCGATGACGACCCCGACCACCGATCACGCCCCGCGCGCGCCGAGCACCCCGGAGGGCGCCGCCGCCGACCCGGACGGGCCGGGCACGACGGAGGGCCGCCCCGCAGGTCGCGGGACGGCCCTCCGTCGTGTCGGCGCCGGCCGTCCGTCAGCCGCCCAGGCCCGGCAGGCCGGGCAGACCGGGGGCGCCGCCGCCGGTCGGCGAGAGG
Organism: Kitasatospora sp. NPDC015121; assembly: GCF_055562955.1. Classification (NCBI taxonomy): domain Bacteria; kingdom Bacillati; phylum Actinomycetota; class Actinomycetes; order Kitasatosporales; family Streptomycetaceae; genus Kitasatospora; species Kitasatospora sp. NPDC015121. The sequence continues at coordinate 3,437 of NZ_JBVHEH010000031.1, read as the reverse complement.
CTGGTCAGGGTGCCGACCACGCCACCGACCGGGGTCTTGGACAGGCCCTGGCCGCCGGGGACGGAGTCCAGGCCGCCGACCCGGTTGGCCGCGGCGGGCGCCGGGGCGCCCTGCGGGCCGTCCACGCCGCCCGGGCCGACCTGCTCGGCGACCGGCGGGGCCTGCTCCTCGGCCGGGGCCGGAGCCGGGGCCGCGGCCGGGGCGCCCGCGGTCGGGTTGAGGGTGCCGGTCACGGTGCCGAGCTGGTCGCCGCCGGGGAGCTTGCTCACCGCGCCGGTGGCCGCGCCGGTCACCCCGGGGTTGGTGAGCGCGCTGGTCGGCAGTCCGAGGCCGCCGGGGGCGACCGGCGCCGCGGCGGCGGAGCCCGCGGCGACGGCGGCGAAGGCGACGCCGAGCGCGGCGGCGCCGGCGGCCTTGAGAGTGGCCTGCTTCATGTGTGCGTCCTCAGTCCTGGTCGGGCCGGTGCGGCGGCGGGCGCCCAGGGGGTTGGGGACGTCGCCGTCACACCGAGTCAGCAGTGACCGGCCCACCGTAGTGAGCGGCCCCCGGGCCGTTCAAAATCCGACCACTCCGGAGAGTGATAAGTCCGACCATCACCCTGGACGCCCGGTCAGCCGCGGGGGCCGAACAGCCACTCCGCCTTCAGCTCGGCGTACCCGGGCTTGATCACGTCGCTGATCATCGCCAGCCGCTCGTCGAACGGCAGGAACGCCGACTTCATCGCGTTGACGGTGAACCACTCCAGGTCCGCCAGGGTGTAGCCGAAGGCGTCCACCAGGTGCGCGAACTCGCGGCTCATCGAGGTGCCGCTCATCAGCCGGTTGTCGGTGTTGACGGTGACCCGGAACTTCAGCCGGGCCAGCAGCCCGATCGGGTGCTCGGCGTACGAGGCGGCCGCGCCGGTCTGCAGGTTGGAGGTGGGGCACATCTCCAGCGGGATCCGCTTGTCCCGGACGTAGGCGGCCAGCCGGCCGAGCTCCACCCGGCCGTCCTCGCCGACCGTGATGTCGTCCACGATCCGCACGCCGTGGCCGAGCCGGTCGGCGCCGCAGCACTGCAGCGCCTCCCAGATCGACGGCAGGCCGAACGCCTCGCCCGCGTGGATGGTGAAGTGGTTGTTCTCGCCCTTGAGGTAGTCGAACGCGGCCTGGTGCCGGGTCGGCGGGTGGCCCGCCTCGGCGCCGGCGATGTCGAAGCCGACCACGCCCCGGTCGCGGTGGCGGTTGGCCAGCTCGGCGATCTCCTGCGAGCGGGCCGCGTGCCGCATCGCGGTCAGCAGCGTGCCGACCCGGATCCGGTGTCCGCGCGCCCGGGCGTTCGCCTCGCCCAGCCGGAAGCCCTCGTTGACCGCCTCGACCACCTCGTCCAGGCTCAGCCCGCCCTCCAGGTGCTGCTCCGGCGCGTACCGCACCTCGGCGTAGACCACGCCGTCGGCGGCCAGGTCCTCGGCGCAGTCCGCCGCGACCCGCACCAGCGCGTCCCGGGTCTGCATCACCGCGCAGGTGTGCGCGAAGGTCTCCAGGTACCGCTCCAGCGAGCCCGAGTCGGCGGCCGCCCGGAACCACTCGCCGAGCTCCTTCGGATCGGTGGTCGGCAGCCCCGGGTACCCGCAGTCGGCGGCGAGCTCGACGACCGTCTCCGGCCGCAGCCCGCCGTCCAGGTGGTCGTGCAGCAGCACCTTCGGCGCCCGGGCGATCTGCTCGGACGTGGGGACGCGCGGGGCCGTGGCACCCGCGAACGCGGCGATCTGGTTCTCCATTGCCGGAGCATATACCTACGCGCGTAGAACGCCTACCGCCACGCCGTCCGCCCGCCTCAGTCCTCCTCCCCCAGCCAGTACAGGAGGTCGGCCAGGGAGTCCGCCACCGGCCCCTCCCCGCGCTCGGCGAGCGCCGCCCGGAACGCCGGCACCCCCTCGGCCAGCACCTCGTGGCAGGCCGCCTCCAGCTCGGTCCGGCCGTGGCCGATCTCGTCCTCGGTCGCCCCGCCGCTCGCGCAGGAGGCCATCAGGTCGACCACCCCCTCCAGTACCGGTGGCGGCAGCTCCTCCTCCCGGAACGCGGCGAGCGCCATCCGGGCCACCGGCACCGCCGCCTGCGAACCCGCCTGGGCCGTCACCGGGTCGTCCGCCAGCCCGGTCGCGGCGACCTCCGCCGCCGTCCGCGCGGCCAGCAGCCGGACGAAGTCGCCCGGCAGGTGCCGGGCGCCCCGGCTGCAGTGACAGTGCAGCCGGGTCCAGTCGTACGAGGCGGCGATCCGCTCCCAGGCGCGCGGCGGCCGACCCGGCTCCGGCCGGTACGGGACGGACGGGTGGCGCGGGTACCGGGCGAGCAGCTCCCCCGAGTCGCGGTCCCAGCGGGCCACCGCGCCGCCGCCGTCCGACCCGACGAGTTCCCGGCTGTCCGCGCTGAACGCCAGATCCCCGATCCAGCCGTTGAGTTCGGGCAGGACGTGACGCGGCCCGCCGGTCCGGACGTCCCACACCCGCACCGTCCGGTCCCGCCCGCCCGCCGCCACGGACCGCCCGTCCGGGCTGACGCACAGCGCGTGCACCCGCCCCCGGTGCCCGGGCAGCGGGACCGGCTCCCCTTCGCCGAGGGGCTGGAGCACGCAGCCGTGCGTCTCGCCGAAGGCCAGGAACTCCCCCGCCGGGTCGAACGCCATCCCGCCGACCCAGCGCCCCAGCCCCCGCCGCTCCCCCCGGAGGGTGCGCGGCGGTCCGTCCCCGGCCGCGTCCCACAGCCGCACCCAGCCGGTGTGGCCGCCCAACGCGAACCTCCGCCCGTCCGGGTGCCAGGCCGCCGACCGGACGGCTCCGGCCCCCGACACCACCCCCGCGTCCTCGATCCGGAGCTCCTCCCGGCCCGTCCGCACGTCCCAGACCCGGACCTCCCCGCGCCCGGAGGCGGCCAGCAGCCGCTCACCGCGCGGGTCCCAGGCCAGCGCCCCCACCTGGGCGCCCAACTCCCCCAGCGGCTCCGGCCGGCCCGTCCCGAACCGCCACAGGTGCACCGCCCCGCTGTCCTCCCCCACCGCCAGCACGTCGGCCCCCGGGGCGAACTCCATGACGTGCGGCCGCAGTTCACCCCGCTCCAGCTCCGCCCGCACCAGCCCGGTCGCCGGTTCCCGCACCGCCGACGGCTCCCCGGGACCCCCGTCCGCCACCAGCTCGCCGAACCGACCGAGCGACTGGACCCGCGCCCACGGCACCGGACTGACGTCGAACACCGCGCCCTACTCCCCTTCCCCGACCGTCGGACCAGCGCACCGTAGCGTCCCCATCGCCGCCACGCAGCGCCTTTTCGCCCCGCCCTCCGCCGCGCGGAACCTCCCCCCGGGAGGGCTAGACGAGTAGTTCCGAAGTCAGCTGGCTTTGCTGGTTCTGCTTCGGACATGCAGGAAGGGTGTCCAGCATTCGGGTTGTGACGACCGAAGAA
>NZ_JBVHEH010000030.1:0-78848 GCF_055562955.1 Kitasatospora sp. NPDC015121 | reverse complement strand
AGTTCGGCGCCGGTGGCCTTGGGGAGGAAGTGGCGGCGCTCGTCGTCGGGGAGTTGGTCGATGACGGCCTGGAGTTCGGCGAGCTGGTCCAGCGGCCCCGACACTGCGGTGGCGGCGGTGGGGGTGAGGCTGACGAGCTGGTCGCGGCGGTCGTCGACGGTGAGGTCGTCGAAGAACCCGCAGAGGCCGTCGGCGAGTTCGCGGCCGAGGGCGGACAGGCCGATGGCCCGCTGGGTGGGGAAGGTGACGTGGAGCGCACGCTCCAGGGCGTAGGTAAGGGCGCCGAGTTCGGCGTAGCCGCGGGCGGCGGTGGACAGCAGCAGGTAGCGGCCGACGCCGCGATGGCGGGTGAAGAGGTGGAGGTGGACGTCGCGGGCGAAGTCCTCGGAGAAGCAGGCGTCCAGGACGACGATCGCCCAGCTGTCGGCGTTCTCGGCCAGGAACTGGCGGCGGCCGATGGCGTCGGCGATGTCGCGCGGGGAGACGCCGTCGTCGATGGGGGCGTCCGTCTCGTGGTGGGCGAGGCGCTCGGCACTACCGTGGCCGGCCCAGTAGAGCACGGTGTTGCCCTCTGCCTGCCTCCAGCTCTTGAGCCGGCCCTCGACGGCCTGGCTGTTCCGCTCCGTGGGTGGCACGGTCCACTCGGTGGTGCGGGCGCCGTAGGGGGCGAGGAGGTCAGCGATCGCCCGCACGTGGTGGTCGGTGTCCAGGTCGGGCAGGAGATCGTGCCGGTAGGCGGTGAAGTTGACCGGGAACAGCTCCACCCCGCCCCCGACGCCGTCCGGGCCCGGACCGGGTGCGGGGGTGTCCGGGCTGCTGGGCGCTGTCACGGGCGGGCCTACCGGGTGCTGGTGTCGGGCGCGGTGACGAGGACGAGCTGGGTGATCGGCGGGTGGGCGCCGGTGTCGAGGGTGACCCGGTACAGGTCCGGGGCGTCCGCGAGGAACTGGGCCCTCAGGGCGCGGTCGGTGCGGTCGGGGCGCGGGGTGAGGGGGTGGCCGGGGCGGCCGGTGGTGGCGGAGCGCACCGTCAGGCTCACACCGACGGGGGTGGTCAGGCCGGTGGCGGCGAGGGTGAGCGGCTCGCCGAGCGTGGCGCCGAGGTGCGGGATCTCCAGGCCGGGCCGCAGGTCGGTGTCGCTGGGCCCGAGGTGGGTGCCCTGGGGGCGCTCCAGGGCGGTGCGGCGAATCTGGCGCAGGACTTCGTCGTGGCGCATCAGGGTGCCGTGCTGCCCGTAGACGTAGGTGAGGGCCTGGGTGCCGACGGCCGCGGAGGGGGTGTGGACGGTGCCGTCGCCGTAGGTGTTGCGGCGGGCGGGGAGGCCGGTGGCGGGGTCGCGCAGGAGCTGGAGGTCGTCGCCGATGTCGAAGGCGTGGTGGCGGCCTTCGGCGACCGCTCGGCCGGCTCGCTGCTGTTGGTGCAGGGTCTGCACGGTGGGCTGGGCGTCGCCGACGATCGCCCGGTGCCCGGGCAGGACGAACCCGTTCTCGCGGTGGCGGGCGCGCTCGGCGAGCGTCCGCTCGGCGAGGTCGCGGTCGCCGCCGAAGCGGGCGACATCGCCCGCCGTGAGGCGCTCGACGTCCAGGCCTGTATCGAGGCAGCGGTAGCCGGGCAGCAGGTCGTGGACGCCGGGCAGGGTCGTCGCCAGTGCCTGCACCCGTCGCTGCAGCCAGCTCGGCTTCTCACGGGCGTGGGCGAGGTTGAGGGCGAGGACGGCCTTCGCCGAGCCGAGGAACGGCGTGCCGGCCGTGATCACGGCCCGGGTGTCCGCGGCGAGCTCGGGGTCCTGTTCCAGCGCGGCCCGCACCACCAGACCGCCCATCGAGTGCGCCACGAACACCAGCCGCGGCACCCCCTCACCAGCGGCCCGCCACTCGGGCCGGGCCGCTACCCGCTCCCGCCAGCGGGTCAGGTGGGCGCGGGCCGCGCGGGCCAGGAGGGCGCCGTTGTAGGAGACCGCGAGACGCCAGTCGTAGGGGAACGGCGCCACCGCCTCCGGCGCGAGCACCACCCCCGTCAGCGCCTTGTGGAGATCGGTGTAGGGGTCCAGGCCCTCGAAGACCGGCAGCCACCACGGCTTGGCGAGCAGACCGGTGGCCCGGATCCGGGCCACCGGCCCGGTCCGGGCGGTGCCGGCGTCGGCCGCCCGTTCCTCCTCGGTCGCCTCCAAGGCGGCGAAGAGGCTCTCACCGGTCAGCGCGCCGGTGAGAGCCGCGAGGTCGGCGCCCCACAGGGTCCGGCCCGTCGCCGCCTCCTGAAGGACGCTGCCCATGATGCCCGGCACCACCACGCACGCGTCCCTGGTCCGGTCCTCGAACACCGGCGGCACCCCCGCATACGGCACGGCACGACCGGACCCGCCATCCCCCACAGCCCTCATGCCACCCGACCCTAGGGGAACACCCCCGCCCGGGCAGACACTTCGCCGAAGACCGGGACCTCCTGCCCGCGGCCCGGCAACGACACCCCGCGGTCAGGGGCCTATGGCAGGGAGAGGCAGCGGCGTCGGCACCGCGGCGGCAGGGCGGGCCGTTGGCGCGGCATGGAAGCGCGAGGTGATCTGACGGATGCCCAGTGGGAGCGGATCGAGCCGCTGCTGCCGCGGTGACTAGCGGGCGGTGCGGGCGGTGGCGCGATCACCGGCAGGTGGTGAACGGGGTGCTGCACCGGATCCGCACCGGTGTTCCGTGGCGGGACCTCCCCAAGCGGTACGGGCCGTGGAGGACCGTGCATGAGCGGCACTGGCGCTGGCCGGCGGACGGCACCGGGCAGCTGCTCCTGGAGCGGATCCAGGCCCAGGACGGTGTCCGCGGACGGCTCGCCCACCAGCGACTCCGCCGCCGCCTCGACCACCGACTCCACCGCCTCCGCCGACAGCCCCGGGCGGCCCGGCACCCCGCCATTCGCAGGAGTGTCCGGGCCCTCGGAGATGGGCACGCCGCCGACCGTACCGACCGGCATCATCAACACGGGGAAGCCAACACCGCGGCGGCGGACAAGTCGTCGAGCATCAGCGCCGGCAGGACGCGCGCGCCGCTCAGCGGACCACCAGCCCGACGGCGGCGAGCAGCACGCCCGCCCGCCCGCCACGGTGGCCAGCGCCGTGACCGCCGAAGCGTTGACGCGCAGCCACCCGCCGAAACGCACGAAACGGCCGGGGCGGGCAGAGGGGGTGTTCGACATCGACACGAGGACTCCTCCACCGAGCATGAGGAGCCGCCACGGGTGGGCGGCTGTTCGTTGCACCGGTATTACTGTGTGGCGTTGTCGAGATGTCCGGGCCCGGCCGGAAGATCTTTTCGGCCGGGCAGTCGGAACGGGGCGCGGGCCCGGGTCGCGTAGAGGTCGACGGCCGACTCGGTCGTGCGGAGAGCGATGCCGGTGATCACCACGACGGCGTGGACCGATCTGCTGGTTCGGGCCCCGGGAAGGCCGCCTCTCTGGCATTCTCACCCCGGGTATCGGACCGGCTACCGGGGGTGGGGCGATGATGAGGGTGTTCTTGATCGTGCTGGCGGTGCTGGTCATCGCCGGGATGGTGCTGTCGTACAAGGGCAGGTACCCGGGCACGTGGCGCCACGCTTTCGACCCCGACTACAGCGAGAACCGGCGCGATCTGGACACCGCACGGCAGAAGCTGCACCGCGCGAAGGAGGCGGTGGAGGCGGAGCGGAGCAAGGCCCGGACCTCCGCGGACATGGCCGCCCGCGAGCACGACCGCCGGGTCCGGGAGGCCCAAGCCCACCTCGCCCATCTGCGCGACCCCGGCCGCGGTATCCTCCGGGACTCCCTGGCGGGGCGCCTGGAGCTGCGCGAGCACGTCATCGAGGTGACCTCGGCCGGCGCGATCACGGACTACCCCCTCCGCGGGTGCGCGATCGAGGACCAGTACTCCCGCTCGCAGGCCCACGTCTACCTCACCCTGCCCGACGGCCGGCGGGAACTGCTGACCATCGCGCTCGACGAGGAGACGACCGAAGCGCAGGTGCGGGCGTTCGTGGTCAAGGTCCACAACGCGATCGCCGAGGAGAAGCAGGACGCGGTCCGGCGCAAGTCCCTCCTTCCGGAGGCCGAGGCCGAGCTGCGGCGCGCCCTCGCCGACACCGGCGGTCGGCAGCAGGCCCAGCAGCACCTCGAGGAGACCGAGGCCCGGCTGAAGAAGGACCCGAAGATCCCCCGCGCCCGGCGCGAGCTGGACGCCGCACACGACCGGTGGGAGCAGCTGACAGGACACCGGCCCAAATAAGCGCTCCCCGTTCACCGGACGGCGGTCTCCGCGTTCGGCACTTCGACCACCGACCGGGTACCCACTGCAGCGCCGCCGGAGCGGGCATCTCCTCCCGTCGTGGGAGGGCCTCGGCGACCTCAGCGAAGCCCTGCGGCATACGGGGGTCGCGGACGGCCACGACATCGTCCGCCCGCTACACGGCCTGGTGAAGGCGGCGCGCAAGGCCCGGACCGAGGCCCGGCGCTGGACCCGCGTTTTCCACGGCGGCGACCCCTGAACCGTCGGCGCCGCCGGAACGGCGAGCAGTACACGGGGACAGGTGGCGGGCGGTGCGTCCCGCTTCAGCGGACGAACAGCCCGACGACGGCGAGGAGCACCCCGGCGACGGTGGCCAGCACCGTGATCGCTGATTGAGGCCCCGCCTTGGACGAGAGGCGATCGAGCCACGCAGAGCATGAAGTCACTCTCCGGGGGGCAAGCGTTGGGCGCGGCGGACGAGGGCTCGGCCGACTCCCCCCTGAGGCCGAGCCCCACGCCGTACGAAGCCGGGCCCACCGGAACGGGCCGAGCACCACCATCGCCCACTCCCACATCGCCCCGAACTCCTTGGACGCCGACCAGGCCCGGCGCGCCGTAAAGCCGCCCTGGACGCCGGGTGCGTAGCAGGGCAGCATCGTGCGAACCTTTCCGACCGAACTCGTCGGCAAGCACGCGACGCGCGTCCAGGGCTGGATTCCCGCGGGCTTCAGCATCCGTGGCAGGGCCGACGGCGAGGCGGTCCGGTGGAACCGCTCCGTTCGGCTTTCGAGCCACGCCCGACCGGGGGCGGTATGCGATCCGCGCCAGTTCGGGAGGCTGTAGCGGTTGACCAGAGCCCAAGCGGTGCGGGTGGCGTCCTCGACCCAGGCGTAGCCGGCGTCCGCCAAGAAGACGACTGCGGCAAGCCTTGCCGACACCAGTGGCACGGCCTGACAGCTGCCTCGCTCCGACGTGGCGTATGGGGTCAGAAATTTCTGACCCCATACGCCTTCCGCCCCCGTAGCGCTGCGGCGCTACGGGGGCGGAACCGCAAAAGGGCCTGCCAGGAGGCAGGTCCTTTCCCGTGAGCAGGTACATCACTCGTGGAGGGTGTCCGTACCCCACTTCGCGGTCAAGCGCTCGTGGGAGGGGCGCCGCGGGCTGTAGGCCAGGTACAGGCGCCAGGCGGTGGTGCGGATGTCGCGCAGGCACTCCAAGCCGGCGGCGCTCGTCGAGTCGTAGCCGAGGCCGCGGCTGATGACGTCGGCGACGGCCTTCTCCTCACCACCGAAGAACATCAGCACGTACTGGGCGAGCCACCCGGCCGCCGACTCATAGCCGGTGGGGTTGCCCAGACACTGCTGGATATAGGGACCGGTGTTGCCCAGGACGTAGGTGATGCGCTCGCGCTTCTTCTCCGGCGACTCCTTCTCTCCGGAAGTCCCGGCCACGTCGAGGTCGATCCACCAGTCCTCGTCGTCCGGGCCAGGCAGCAGCGAGAGCAGGTCGAGCAGGTGGTCCAGATCGGTACGGTCCGCGCTTAATGGGGTCCCCCCGTGACGGTCTTGGTTCGCACCGTATGGTCCCCGGCCCTGTGCCGGGGCGTGTTTCGTGATGTTCTTTCAGTCCGCTTGCCCCTGGGTGTCCATGCGGCCGGGCCGCGCCACTGCGCCCCACCGACCGGGCCGGGAGGGACCCGGCGCGGGGCGTGCGGAAGAATCGGCGACGGCGCGTGCCGCGAACCATTGCCTGCGGCACGCGCCCTACCCTGCGCCGGGCCTTTCGCCGACGGCACGTCGGTGTGGCTGAGCGCTTCAGTTGGCCAGTTGAGCGCGGAGGATGCCTGCGAACGAATCTGGCACGATTCCCGTCATCGCCTTCAGGCGGTCAACGTCCAGCCGAGGCGAGAAGGCCATCTTGATCTCTGACTACCAACAGCGTCTGCGAGAGCGGTTCCTGTCCGTCCCCGTCGTTGCGCCGCCCGTTCCCTGGCGCCCGGTCTTCAACCGGCGCGTCCCCATCCGCGGACTGCTCGGCGTCGGCTTCGCCCCCGCTCCCGACGATGACCGCGACCTGCTCATGGTGGTGTCCCACGACGGCCACGGACTCTTCGACACCGTGACCGGCGAGGAGATCGCCCGGGACCGAGACCCCGGCACCGACGACAGCACCCCGGACGCGCAGCCGGATCTCTCCTGCCCCGGGCTCGGCCCCCTCTCCGCGACCCGGGTACGCATCGCGGGACTCTTCGGAGGCGGCCTGCACACCACCACCCATGACGGCTGGACCCTGGAGGTAGTCAGCCCCGAGTGGCCGCACGACCGCGTCCTGCTGTCCGCGGACGGAGGCATGCCCCACAACGGACCGCACGGGCAGGACTGGTGGCACATCTTCGACTCCAACTACTCCGAACTGCGGGCTGCCGGCTTCTCACCGTCCGGACGCACCCTGGCTATCGCCACCAGCAGCGACCTCACCCTCTGGGCACGCCCTGCGCCCGACACCGAACGCTCAACCAGCCGGCTCGACCACTCACCGGCCGCCTGAAGCTCTCAGCCATGGTCCAGGTACGAGTGTGTGGGGCGTGGGTCACAGGCCGGGGTCGATGTCCAGCCAGTCGATGTCATTGGACTCGACGCCCAGGCCGTCGGCGCGGCGGCCGCGGTCGCGGAAGTAGTGCTCTTGGAGGCCTGCGGCCAGGATCCGGCGCTGAGCGTACTCGAAGACGCCGGCTTCGCAGGCGGCGTGGAGCTAGTGGGCGACATCGCCGGTCAGCCGGAGCTCGCCGCCGCGGGGGCCGGGGCCCGGGGCGGTGCCGTCGGCGGGCACCGAGACCCGCGCCAGCATGTCGCGGACCATCGCGGCGGCGGGAGTGCACACCCGCTCCTGGTGGCCCAGCGCACAGACGAACAGGACGTCGGGGCCGGCCTCGGTGATCCGCGCGTACACCGCCTGCTCGGCGGCGGCGCGGGCGTGCTTACGCCAGGTGGTGATGGCGGTGCGGGCGACCTCGACCGCGAGGACGTAGGCGTGGTGGGCGGCCAGCCCGCCCGGGGCGTGGATCCGGCGGGTGTCGCGTCAGCCCTGGTCCTGGTCGGGGACGGCCTGGATGGTGCGCCGGCGGCGGGCGGCGACGTTGCCGAGCTTGCGGGGGCCCTCCGCGCGGGCGTCCGGGGTGATCTGGGGAGCCTGGAGGGCTTCGGCGACCAAGCGGCGAATCTCGGGGTTGGACGCGAAGAAGTAGCGGGGGTTGACGCGGTAGCGGGCGGGGTCGGGGTGGTCGACCAGGTGCAGGTTCTCCAGCCGGGCGAGGGCCTCGTAGATGGTAGAGGTCGCAGTGCCGCAGTCGACGGCGATCTCTTCCACGTCGGCGACGATCGGGTCGAAGACACCACCGCGGCTGGTCAGCCACTCGAGGACGTCGCGCTGGCTGGCGGACAGGTTGAGGGTGTAGACGGGCGGCATCCCGAGGTCGTCCGGGTCGAACCCGCCGCGGTGGCTGTGGGTCGCGGCGCTCATCGGGCCTCTCCGATCGTCGTGCTCCGGGTGCGACGCGGGCTCGGCGCCTTCGCCGCGGTCGACTTCGCGGTGGTGATGCTCTTCCCGGCCTGCTTGGCGGCGGCCTTCTTTGCGGCGGCGAGGGCCTTGGTGTCTGGGGTGATGGGCGGCGGGTCGAGGCGGCGGCATGCCTGGACCTGGGCCTCGCCGCTACCCTCCCAGAACCGGCGGGGGTTGAGCTGGTAGGTCTGGCTGCGCGGGGACGTCTTGAGCAGGATGTTCAGCTTCACCAGGCGGGCCAGCGCGGTCTTCGCGGTGGTCTCGGTGGCGTGGATGTCCTCGGCAACTGCGGCCGGGGTGACCTTCACCGCCGCTCCGGCGCCGCCGTTGGAGCGGACCCAGTCGATCGTCGCCCACTCCGCGCCGGACAGCGCCAGCGCGTACAGCGGGGCGTCGTCGGTGTAGGCATTCAGCGTGTACGAGCCGTCCATGGTGTGCGGCGTGCGGGCCTTCGGCGCGGGCAGCACCGTGCCCGTGTCCAGGTTCACCAGGGCGATGTTGCCCCTGCGAGCCATCCGGTGCTCCTCGTCTTCGTGTCCGGCAACCGGTCCGACGTCCAGTCCGTCATCGGGTCCGTAAGGTCGGCTTTTTCAGACTTTAGCTCCGAAAAACCCGACCTTAGCGTCACGAACCTACAGCACAGCACCCGAGAAACGGGGTGGATTGGCGCTGTGTCGGGCACCGCAGGCCCCGGACGCACCTGCCGTAACGTCTGGTTTTCTGGCCCTAGCGGCTGAAAAACCAGACGTTAGCGGAGGCAAAACGGCAGGTCAGGACATGTGTCCCCTTCTGTAGTTAAAGGCGCGCGTCCCCGCTGGCGGATCCACCACCGGGTGTCGCCCCCGCCACGGGCAGCCCGCACCCGCGTACCAAGCGGGCCCCGCCCCGGCGGCCAGCCCCCGCGCACCCCAGCGCCGAACTCCTGGCCCGCTCCCGGACAGCAACTCCCACACGGCAACCACGTGGTGCCCACACCTAACTTCACCGCCCGCCACCCGCCTGCAGGTGGCGACCCGAGCACCATGTCATCGAAGTCGGTGACCTGCGCCCCGGAACCGGCCCGCCTCCACCACCCAGGCCCGGCCGCTGCGCGGGAGGAACGGTCCGCAGTCCGGCAGCGCCAGCCCCGGCGGAGGGGCCGCCCCGCAGCCACCTTGCCCGCTCGGCTAGATCACCGGCCCCGCGGACAGCACAGCGGCCGGGTCCCGGTGACGATGTGGCGTTCCGGGGCCCGGCCGTGGGAGGCCAACAGCGTCGGGCCATGGCGCGGCTGTGCTGCTCGGCGACCCGGTGGTGCCTGTGGCGGGGCCGCCGTGGCGGGAATGCTAGACCCGCCGGTGGGCGGCGGCCAGGGGTTTGAACTGGGATCTTTCGACCGCGAACATGCCAGGCGCCCAGAAGTCGACGCCGCCCGGACGGCGCGCGGGGTGCTGCCGGGGGTGTTGGATCGGGCCGGTGGTCGGCGGGTTGTCCCAGTCCGGATCAGGCGGGGGTGCCCTGCTCGGAGGGCAGCCACGGGGCCTTGGGCCAGCGGGCCGGGTCGGCGTCGTCGCTCATCACCGTGGTCAGCAGGGCGGTGGCCGCGCTGTCGGGGTCCGTGTCGGCGGGCAGGTCGAGGCAGGCCAGGTCGAAGGGCAGCTGCTGGTCGGCTTCGCGGTCCCAGATGTACGACCAGCCATCCCGCTGGTGCCAGCGCACGGTGAGCAGCAGGTCCGCGTAGTAGGCGTCCGGGTCGCCATCGGGGTCGTGGGCTCCAGCGCCCCAGTCGAGGCGGGCGGTGAGCGCGCCGTCCGGGTCCTGGTCGAGGAGCCAGCCGCCGGGGCCGCGGCCGGCGGCTTCGAGCGCGGTGACGACCTGGGCGATGTGGTCGTGGTGGGGCAGGTGCCGGCCGGAGTCGGGGGCGGTCATGGGCACGGTGCTCTCCTCGGTGTGCGGCCCGGACCGGTGCCGGGCCTGCTGGGGAGAGCATGGCGGCGAGCCTGTGGATAGAGCTGCGGCTGCACGCCAAGTCGCCACCGTGGCACGAGCGAGGTCGTCCCGGCCGTCAACCAGCAAGCAGATCGCTATGCCCCCGAGCGGATGAACCCTCCAACTTCCCACGGGGGAAAAGACCCTGATCAGGCCTTTTGTCACCCTATGGCTACCAGGGAGGCAGGTTGGGAGCCGTGGACCATCGCACGGCACCGCCAGTTTCTGCAGCGATCCCTAGCGCATAGGGGGCAATCATCGGTGATTCCTTGCGCAAAACGGTCCGAACACCGATACTCACACGTCCTGGTCGCCTGCTCGGGTTTCCAGCCGGTACAGTCGTCCCCATCACCACCATGCTGATGACTGAATCTGAGCATCGGTCTGCTGGTGCCAACGTGCTCGGGTGTGATCGACATCCGGGTGCGAAAAACACGAAGGGCCGCCTTCCCCGTCCAGGTTCCGGCGGCCCCAGTGTCCGCGTCGATGACGCGGGGTTTCCATGCTGCTAGGCAGCTCACGAGGTCCGGACCGTTCCCGCGGTTCGGGCCTCGGGCCTTTTGTCAGCCGAAGAAGCGGAAGAGCTTCTCGAGCAGACCAAGGCCGTAGTACAGGAAGGCGAGAAGCTTCTCGCCCCTGTCCAGAGCCGTCCCCCAGCAGCAGCGACACCAGATGGCCTTCGACCACGCGATCAGCGCACCGACCGTGGCCTTGATCCACCAGGGCATCGTTGCTCCCCTCTCAATGTGGGCCTCCTGCCCGGGATTGGACAGAAGGTGGTCCTGAGCGACCCCGCGCGGGGTCCTCCTGACCGATCTGGGAGAGGTTCAGCAGGCAAAGCCTACCGGTAGAGCCGACCACCACTGGAAACGTGCGCGCACCCTCCGTCGCTCCGGTGGCCGCCGACAGCTAGTTGACACCCATTCAGGCCTCTGACCTGCGAGTTAGGTTGGGCGAGGAAGTTGTGACAGGGAGAGCCGTCGGCAAGGAGATGGCCGTCTCACGACCACCCATCGAGGCTGCGAACAGGTCGATCGGGCCGCCGCCTACCTGACGACGTGTCCGGGGTTCGCCAGTGACCTTTCGCCTGACCCTGGGCCCCAACGGGAAACCTCGCGCACTCGCCCCGTCCGCATCGCTGGCCGACACGGTGTTCAGCTCGGAGTTGGCCACCGGCGCCTTGGCCGCCTCCTTGCCGATCCGCCGCCAGCGTGGAAAAGGCCCGCCATCTTGGTGGTTTCTAGTGGTCGTTGCAACACGTCGCTGGTTGCCGGAAGTCTAAGCCGATGCCTTGGGTCGGCTCAGGCACAGTATGTCGATCACTCTATGGGCATGGTCAAGAGGTACGGCAGGGCCCCGGCGAGGTGTCTCACCGGGGCCCGTCTTCGTGGTGCGGCGGTCTGGTTCACGGTTGGCGTCGTGGCGGTCGTCTGCTCAGGCTGTGTACGGGCCTCGGCCCGCCGCCGGGCTCATGCGCTGGTGACGGGGTCAGGGGGAGGTGGCGGTCAGGGGCTGGTAGCCGGTCTGCTGGCCGGTGATGCGGACGGTGTAGGTGTGGCCGGCGGGGTTGGCCGGGACGGTGAAGGTGGCGCCGCGAGCGTCGGTGATGGCGGTGCCGTTGTCGAGCCACTGGTAGCGGTAGCAGGAGCCCGTGGTCCAGTTGGTCGCGTTGGCGGTGAGGGTGGCCCCGGCGCTGGGGGTACCGGTGACGGTCGCGGTGCCCTGCTGGGTCGGCAGCGGCGTGGCGTTGCTCCCGGCCGGGTCGGTCAGGGTGACGGTGACCTGCGCGGTGCCGTTGACGGCGCCGGTCGCGTCCACGTGCACGGACACGCCGCCGGTGGTGTAGGTCTCCCCGGCCTTAAGCGAGAGCTTGCGCGGGGAGGTCGCCTGGGTGATCGCCTGCAGTACCGTCTGGCTGTCCCCGCCCGGCAGGGCCTTCACCTTGTCCACAGTGACGCCCGCAACGAAGCCCGAGGCCGCCACGAGCGGCTCGGCGTAGTAGGAGTTGGCGTCGCGGCCGGACTTGTTGCGCCAGTCGAGGAAGTACGTCTCACCGGTGGTCGGGTCGGTGACCTTGAGGCCGCGGGTGCCGGCCTTGGTGCCGCGCCCGTAGAGGTCGTAGGTGGCGGTGACGTCGTGCCGGCCGCTGCCGAGGCTGAGCGGGGGGATCTCGCATACCGCGGCAACGCCGGTCCGGGCGCGCTCGAACGAGCCCAGCGCCGTGGACAGGAACGGCGGCCTCGACGAGAGGCCAAGAATGGAGGCCGACATGATCGAGTACGCGTCGCGGCCCCCCTCCTCGGTGCAGGTCGTCGTCCCGCCGGAAGCCGAGCAGCGGATCGCGTTCGCGTGCTGGAAGCCGAAGTTGTGGCCGAGCTCGTGGACCAGGGATGTGTCGATGATGGTCTGGCTGTCGGAGACGTAGACGTCGCCGCCGTTGTTGAGTCCGTTTGCTGGCTGGCCGATGGAGGCGATGCCGGTTTGTCCGCATCCGCCCGGAGCGAGCACGATCAGGTGGTTCCCGGAGGTGCCGCCGAAGGTCACACCGGGGAACAGGGCGTGGCCGGCGGTCCACGCAGGACCGTTGACGTTCGAGGCGGCGCAGTTCCCGTTGATCGTCGGCAGGCCGGTGGTGCGGGTGAATGAGGAGATCGCCTGGTCGCTCTGGTCGACCCAGTAGTCCAGTGCCGCATCCACGTGGGCGAGGAGCTGGGCGTCCGTCTCCGGGAACGTCTTGGCCGGGCTGCTGGTGTCGATCAGCTTCACCACGTAGGCGGTGTGGACGGGCGTCGCGATCGCCGCCGGGGCGGCGGCCAGCGCGCGAGCGTCGGCGTGCGCGGGCACAGCGGCGGCCAGCGGGCCGCCGAACGCGAGCGCGCACGCGGCGCTGGCGGCAGCCAAGCGCCGACGGCTGGAGCCGCCCGGGGAGGAGGTGGCGGGGGTGGTGGCGGAGTGCATGCGGTCTCCTTGTCGTACGGCGTGTCCATGTGCGCCGTACGGGCGATGTGAAGGGGGCGTGCGGGTGCGGCCACACAATGCTGGGAGCCGCACCGGAATCTTCCCTTCCGCGCA
Source organism: Kitasatospora sp. NPDC015121 (assembly GCF_055562955.1). NCBI lineage: Bacteria > Bacillati > Actinomycetota > Actinomycetes > Kitasatosporales > Streptomycetaceae > Kitasatospora > Kitasatospora sp. NPDC015121. The sequence goes on along the minus strand of NZ_JBVHEH010000030.1, from coordinate 66,004 downwards.
CTCTATGTATCTGCTTGATCACAGATAATGGCCGAAGTGAACCTGCCATGCCCGAAAGTACGCTCTTGCGGCACACGCCGCGGGCATACTCGAACGTCCTCGCTTCGCTCCCCGAGATCCCCGGATTCCAGCTACCCGCTAGCCGGCGAGAAGCCCGGCCAGGCGTTCGGCTGGGCTGTCCCAGTCGAGCGTCTTGCGTGGGCGGCGGTTGAGCTGGTCGGCGACGGCGGCCAGGTGCTCGGGGGTGGGGGCCGAGAGGTCGGTGCCCTTGGGGAAGTACTGGCGCAGCAGGCCGTTCGTGTTCTCGTTGGATCCGCGCTGCCAGGGTGAGGCAGGGTCGCAGAAGTAGACCGGCATTCCGGTGGCCGCGGTGAACTGCCGGTGGCGGGCCATCTCGGCTCCCTGGTCCCAGGTCAGGGAGCCGCGCAGGCGTGGCGGAAGGTCCTGGAAGGCGCGTACGAGCCCGTCGCGGACGGCGGCGTCGCGCGAGCCGTCGGGCAGGTGGACCAGCACGGTGTAGCGGGTGGTGCGCTCGACCAGGGTCGCGATGGCTGAGCGGCCGTGCGCGCCGATGAGCAAGTCCCCCTCCCAGTGACCCGGCATGGCCCTGTCCTCGACCTCGGTGGGACGGCTGCTGATCATCACCATCGGGTCGTTGAACCGGGGGATCCGGCGGCCCGGGTCGCGCCGCGGTTTGCGGCGCGTTCGACCGGTACGGACAGCCGCCCGGACCTCCCGCCTCAGGCCGCCTTTGGCCTGCGCGTACAGGGCCTGGTAGATCGTCTCCACGCTTACCCGCATGTCCGGGGCGTCCGGGTGGGCTATGGCCAGGGCGTGGCAGATCTGTTCGGGCGACCACCGTTGGCGCAGGCCGTCCTGGACGAAGTCGCGCAGCGGGCCTTCGCGCAGCAGCTTGCACTCCTTCGGGCGGGGCCTGCGTGCGGCGGAGGCCCGGTGCGCGGCGTAGGGGTGATAGCCGGCTCTCCCCGAGTTGTTCCGCAGCTCGCGCGAGACGGTGCTGGCCGGGCGCCCCAGGGCCCGTCCGATGGCCCGCATCGACTGGCCGGCGGCGCGCAAATCGCGTATCCGCTCCCGCTCGGCGAGCGAGAGAAGCCGAGGGTGGAGCTTCTTCTCAAGGGACTTGAGGCTCACCGGCTTCACCGGTGCCGTGATGATCACATCGGACATCGTGACGGTTTTCGTGGTGTAGTCCACGCGTCGGCCGTCGGGGTAGATCCGTGAGTTGTTGGACTTCCGGATGCCCCAGTCCCAGTCCATGGCGGTGCGGTGATGCACCCCGACCCGCTTGGCAGCCTCCCGCCTGGAGACGCCCCGGGCCCGCAGCTTCGCGTATTCCTCGCGCCCAGGGTGTCCCAGATGCCCGTAGTTCATACCGGCCTGGCGGGCCAGCATGTACGCCGTGTTCAGGTTCAGCCCCAACTCACGTGCCACGGGGGCCACGCTCCCCACGGCATCAAGCCGTTCGAAGAACAGCCTCTTCAACTCCGGATCGATCCTCTTGCCGCCCACGGTCCTCGCAACTCCCATGATCATGAGTGTTGCGAGGACCGCTAGAACTTAAGCTTCGCTGTAGCGGGCCCGAGTTGGACTGCCGAGCAGGTGTACGAGCGCCTACAGGCCGGGCAGGGCGGCCTCGCCCGGTCGGCGGGCGGCCGTGGTCCCGGCGGCGAGGTGGACCACGTACAGCAGGCGGTCCGCGGTGCCGGGCGCGATGGCCGGACGCAGCCGGCCGTCGGCGGTGACGTCGGCGCGCCAGCGGGTGATGGTCTCGTGCAGGCTCCGGCGGCTGCGGGCAGGAACGGCGGGGCGTCGATCGCGGCGCGGCGCGGCGTGCAACGGGTCGAGGTTGTCCAGGTTCCACATCAGGACGGTACGGCCGGCGAGGGCGCCGGACAGCTCGTCGAGCGCGGCGGCGGCCGGGATGGCGTCGGGGGCGGGGCAGGGGGTGCGGGGGCCGGTCAGGCGCAGGGTGTGACGGAACAGCCGGGTGCCGACCAGGTCGAGGGCCTCCAAGGTGGCGGCGGCCGGGACCTGCTTGCCGGACGGGGTGAAGCGGTGGGTGTAGGCGACATCGAAGACGACCAGGCGCTCACCGTGCTCGGCGACCAGATCGCCGAGCATCTCGGCGGCGACCGCGGACTCGGTGCGCAGGCGCTGCTGGACGCGCCGGACCTTGTCGATCTGCAGGCAGGTCCGGCACAGCAGCCGGCTGTGGGCACCGACTCGGTGAGGTCGTAGAGCTTGAAGGTGTCCTTCCCGGCCGAGGTGCTGCCCGCCACAGTGGCGCGCACCGGCCCGCCGGGGCGGCGGGGGCGGCGGCGACCGGATGGCACAGGCCGCCCAGGTGCATCGGGTGCCCCTGGACGCGGCAGACCGAGGGCTGCCCGCACGGCAAGGGCTCGGCCATCACCAGCGACCCGTCCGGGTTCTAGTCCAGCATCACCACCTGCGCCACAGGCGCGGTCGGCGCGGCGGCGACCTGGTCGACCGCCTCGACCCGGACAGCGGCCGCGGCCGGGATGGGCGACGTGTCCGGCACGGCGGCGAACGTCTCCGGTACCGGCACCGGCAGCTGCTGCGCGGCAGGTCGAGCTGCTCCGGCGGGCGCCGGGAACCGCTCGCCCAGGCCGCGCAGCAGCCGGGCGTACAGGCCCCGCTTCGGCGGCCGCGGCTCGGATCGCCCGGTCTCCCACGTCCAGACCGTCTCCTCGCGCACCCCCAGCTGCTCCGCGACCCGGGCCCGGGTCAGCCGCGCCGCCCGGCGCAGCCGCTTGCGCTCCGCCGGCGGCGGGAGCTCCTGGTCGTCGACCTCCGCCAGCAGCGCGTCGATCGGGTCCATCCCCTCGGGCATGTCGTATCTCCTAACACTTCATTGTAGTGCGGTTTCTAATGATGGATCTAATGTTTTGACGTCTCTTCCGGGTGGCCCGGACAGTGCTGATCCGACCCTGTCGGACCCGAACACCGCGTGATCAATTCCCTGACCACCCACACGCCCACAGGGAGATATCGGCAGATCGTCAAGGAGTTGGCGGCGTGCGCAGACTCCCTGGCCCAAGCACCGAAGGGCTCTGGAGGTCGCACAAGGTAATCGGACCGTGCTCATGCACCCGGCGATCAAACCCTTGGACTTAATCCTTGTATTTATGTCTTGACATCAATCCAAGGATTGATACCTTGGATGCATGCCAAGCAATGAGAAGCCTCGCCTCATCCCGACCGGCAAGTGTTGGTGCGGCTGCACGAAGGACGTCGGCCTGGGCAAGTTCTTCGCCGCCGGCCACGACAAGATCGCCGAAGCAGCGCTGATGGCCCTCAAGTACGACGGGTCCGTCGCTCAACTGCTTCACGCCCACGGCTACGGTTCGCACCACTCCGTCCGCCACGCCGCCGTCGCCGATCCGGACTGCTCGTGGCAGAAATGCGCCGACTGCAACTACAGCGGCGCCCCCGCCAGCATCGCCAACCACCGCAAGAAGGACCACCCCGAGCAGCACGTCCTCGCCCAGGCGATCCGCACCCTCGGCGGCACCTGGGATCCACAACGCGCCGTCACGGTGCTTCGCGACAACGGCCACACGTGGGAAGACCAGCAGGCGGCGGAGAAGCGAGTCCGGCAGATCCTGCGAGACCTGTGCAAGGACGGGCTCATCGTCAAAACCGACCCCCAACGGGCCGTCTACGACCTCGTGCAGGAGTAGTACCAGGAAGTCGCGGCACCCAGCAGCCATCGGCTGCCCGGTGTGATGGCGGCCGACGAGCCTCTCGGGCCTGGGGACCTTGATTGGAAGGGCGTCAAGGTCCCCAGGCCTACCCTCCGACCAAGGCGGAGAACATTGCGTTCCGAGCCGCGGCGCCCTCGGCCACCCCTACAGTTGCGCCATGGAACTCAACTGGGGCGATTCAACCTGGGAACTGATGCTGACGAAGCGTCCCTCCGGCACGCACTTCTCGCAGTCGAGTACTACGGACGGACAGAGTCCGCTGGCGCGGGATGACGACAACACGCTCAACACGCACGCCGTGCTGTTCGACGGGGACAAGGCGGCCCTGGCGATCTTCGCCGCAGGAGCCGCAGTGACATTTGCTGCGATGAAGGCCGCACCGCACGTCAAGAACGGGTTGATCAGCCTCAAGTCGAAGCTGAGCCGCCGGGCGGAAGAGCCTATCGACAGCGAGCCCCTCGCTCCCCTCACGGTTGTTGCAGAAGCGAATCCGGAGCAGCCTGAGCCCCCTCGACTGCGGGCCGTCTGACCGTCCCGCCTACAGGCGACCACTACCTACGGGCACCGCCTGGCTGAACTCCCGCACCCGCGCTTGCAAACTACCGCGCTCCCAACTCGCAAACTGGTCTGCTCCACCAAGCCCCTGAACAGCGCTTACCTCTCGGCCGCTCGCAAACTAGCGCGCTCCGTCACACGGATCGCGTGGCAGCGCGGCGGGAGTCTGTGCACCAGCCGGACGGGGGTCTCCCCACCACGCGGACGGGGGTCTGTGCACCGGGCGGACCACTGTTAAGAGAAGTAGTAAGAGAACGCGACGGACCCTTCCGAACGCCGTAGGCCACCTACAGGTGGCTACGCGCGCGAGCCGGACCGGCGCCGGCCGCCGAGGACAAACAGCTCGGACCGCCCGGCACGACGGCCGACGACACATCACGAACTCCGAGGGGGTGGCGTCGCGGATAACGCCAGGGGTGGCGTCGTGGATGACGCCCAATATCCAGAGCCCTCTCCAGAACCGGGTCGAGACGTCTCCCGAACGGCCGCAGGTCCACCTCGGGTGGCCTCGCGCGTGCGCGCGCGAGGCCCGACTCGAACGGATCGGCGTGCAGGTCGGGGCCAGCCGCTCGCGTGCGGGATGGTCCTCAGGCGGCGGAGAGCTGGACGCCGCACCTCCTACCGGCCCTGGTTCAGGCCGTCCCCGAGTCGAGGCTTACGCGGACGACGGCCTTCTCCTGCGAACCGCCGGACAGTGACAGAGAGTTATGGAATGCTCACCCGGAAGATGGCGTTGGTCGCCATACAGACGACGAGGTACCAGGGGTGGGACCATCATGCTGTCAGTCAGCGCAGCCGTGTTCTTCGCAATCATCATCTACCTGCTACTGGCTCGGCGCACCGAGGCTCGCAGCCGCGTGAACGAACGGCTCACCGCATTCACTTGCGTGGTGTTCGGCGTGCTCATCGCGTCGAGCTCCTGGGGACAGGCGATCTTGAACTTGGTCGGGAACGCGGCCAACGCGCTGAACCAGGCGTTTCGCTGACATCCCCGTACGTACCTGGCCAACGATCTTCACCACAAGTGGGGGGCGGACTCTGCCTTGGAGTGCGCGCCAGCCATGGAGGTGTCAGGGCCGGCGGCACGCCAGCTGAGGCGTCTCTGGCCGACCACGTCCTTCACGACGTCGTACCCGTTGCAGTCGCAGGCGGTGTAGATGCCGAAGACGGACATCCCGCAGGACTGGCGAGGAACTTTGGGGCGCTCGAGGCAGTACTGACGCTCTGGCGGAAAAGACGGGGACGACGGCCAAGATCCAGTATCCTCGGGGGCCTTCCCGCCGACGAGTGTGGGCATCTCCGCCAGTAGGCCAGGGCAGTCAGAGCTGTCGAGGTCGGGCGCGTTGAGGTTGATATTGACTCCGTCACCGGCATGGCGCACATCGTTCGCCACGGCCCGGGGCGACGGCCATCGGTCGATAAATGGAACAAAACTTCCATTAAATCGAATCCCAGAGCGAGCAGTTGCTGAATCGACACGCCTGGGAGTCGGCTCGTTTCCCGCCAATCTCAGGACGAGCGTTCCGCTCCAAGCGCTTTACGCGTTCCACCGCAGCTCACAGGCCGTGCAGGGCCTGCCGACCCCGATGCTCTTCGCCTCGTACAGGGCACGCAGGTTCCTCGACTCCGCAGGGACGCGCCGAATTCCACCAGCTCGAATCAGGGGCTCACGGCGCAAGCCCGGATGTGCGCCCCGGCGCACGCCATCCATGTGCGTGTCCTGTTCATGCACTCGCACTCCTTCCCTGACAGACGAGCAGCCCTTCAGTGTCCTGGACCGCTGCTACACCAACGGTCAGGCGCAGCGAGCGCCGGATCTGACCGAAGGAGCGGACAACGTGGCCGGCAGCAGTGATCGGATATGGGTGCGCGGGCACTACCGTCGCAAGGCGGCACCGAAGGCCAAAACTGTGGGGTTCGGTGCTGTCGTGGCGACCGTGGTGGTCTTGCTCGGGTTGAACTCCACCTCGCACGACGCGACGCCTGCGGGTCCCGGGGCGGCGACCACCGCGCCGGCGGCCGTTGCGTCTGCCCGGTGATGCCCGCGGTGTCCACGATGGGGTTGTGGACGGGGGGCTGCGGTGGATGAGGACGCTGCCAAGGTCGTGATGTGGATCATCGGCATCGGAGCCGCCATCGTGGTGACGAAGGCGCTCTGGGCCTGGGTAACCGGGAACCTCCTCTTGGTCGGGGTCGTCGGAGGCGGGCTGGCCCTCGCCTTCGCTCTGTATGTCGGCTTCACCAGTGGACCGGTGTCCGTCTACGGCTCGGTTCCGTACGACGAACTCGACCAGCAGGACATGCCCGTGTCGGCCATCGCGTTCACGACCAGGACCACGTACTCCCTTCACGACTTCACGGACTCGACTCCGCAGGAGTTCGAGGAGATGTGCCGCACTCTGATGGATCGGGACGGCTTCACCGGCGCCGCGCGGGTCGGTGGTGCCGGCGACCTCGGGGCCGACGTGATCGCCCACGACGATGACGCACGCAAGATCGTCATCCAATGCAAGCGCTACAGCCGACCGGTCACCAGCGGCGCCCTTCAGACTTTCAACGGCACCGCCCGGCCCGTCCACAAAGCCAAGATCGCCATTGTCGTCGGCCTGAACGGATTCACCGCCCCCGCAGTCAAGTTCGCCAGGACCCAGCGCATTCACCTGGTCGACCAGCACACCCTCATCCGGTGGGGAGCCGGTGAACACCTCTACGACATCCTCGGCATCGGTCCAGCCCCGGCGTAGCGGGGCCGGGATTTTGGCGCCTCGTTCCCCGAGACCACCGCAGCCTAGTCCGGGCTGAGTCGCCGCAGGCTCGATCGGGCGAACGTTCCGGCCCGTTGAGGAGCACCGGTCTCCGGCCGCACGGAAGTCGCCGACCCGTGCGGCCGGTCCGTCCGGTGCGGGTCAGACCGGGTCGGGCTTGCAGCGCTGGCAGCCTTGGCGCCGCCGGGGCTGTGCTCGCAGTTCCCCGGCGGTGAACAATCGGGGCAACTTGGGCCAGTGGGCACGGTCGAAGCCGTATCGGTCCTCCCGGCGCGGTACAGGCACCTTGGTGGCGAAGGCCTCCAACTGTTGGAGGCCGTATTCAACGTTGTTGAGCGATCCGCAGTCCCAGCGATGCAGGAGTCGGCCATTGGAGCCGAGGGCATAGGTGCAGCCGCGGTCGACGTCGGCACGCCAGCGGAGGATGTCCTGCTCGGCCTCGGCCCTGCACGTGCGGATCGAGGCGCAGCGCGGGCACGTGCCGCCCGGGTCCTGCCGGCGCGGGCAGGCGCAACGGCCGCAGTCCCCGCAGGGCAGGCATGTGTCGGGCTGGGTGAGGGGGACGGTGCCGATCACGTTGGTGGGGTGGGGGTCGCCATGGTGGTGGACCTGGAGGAAGTAGCGGGCGGCGGTGAGTTCGGCGAGGACCTCGGCGAACGCGTCGTCCCCGAGGCGCAGCACCTCCTTGACATCGTTGGAACCCAGATCCGTCCCTGCCACCGAGGCCATGGTGAGGACCGCGAGCCTGGCCGTCGGGCTGAGATCCTGGTTCCACAGGAGCCCGGCTCGCGCGACGACCGGTTCCAACTCGTTCATCGGCTTTGCCTGCACCTATGCCTCCTCCCGGTCCGGGTGATGTGCACCGCTTCCGTCGACGGGTCAACGTCCAGCCAGCACTTCGGTCACGGGACGCGACGGTAAGGCCCTACAGCACGTCAGATCAGCGCTACCTTCAGCGACACGAGCGCGATCACCCCCTCCGGCGCCCTTCCCGGGCCGCAGGCTCGCCGGGCGGAGCCGATGACCGCCTCGGCGCCGCTGGTATGGTACGCGGCATACGGGTCGAACCTGCGCGCCGACCGGCTCGCCTACTACATCGCCGGCGGCCAGCCGCCCGGCGCGCGCGCACCTACTCGGGTTGCCACGACGGCCGACTGCCCGAACGGACACTGCCGGTGCTGCTGCCCGGCGCCCTGTACTTCGCGCTGGAGTCCGCAGTGTGGACGGGTGGTATGGGTTTCTACGACCCGACCGCCGACGGCAAGATGCCAGCCCGGGCCTACCTCGTCACCGCGCAGCAGTTCGCCGGCATCGCCGCCCAGGAGACGCACCGGGAGCCCGAGGCCAACCTCACCCGCGCCCTGGCCACCGGCCGGCAGCAGCTCGGCCCCGGCCGCTACGAGACCCTGGTGTGCCCCGGCACGATCGACGGCACCCCGCTGCTCACCTTCACCGCACCGACGCCGAGCTCAACGCCCCCAGCACGGCCTACCTCGCCAACTTCGCCACCGACCTGGCGGGGGCCCACGACTGGAGCCCGGAGCAGGCAGCCGACTACCTCGCCTCCCGGCCCGGCGCCACCACCCGCTGGAGCCCCGGCGCGGTGCTGGACGCTCTACGCCCTGCACCGGCTGCTCCGTGAGCGGCGCGGCCGGGATCGACGCGCTGCTGGCGGTGCAGTGCCTGCGGTGCGCTGAACAGAAGTCAGCCCCTGTTCGCGTGGGGCAGATGGAAGGCCTCAGCGGCCCCTGCCGAAGGTTGCTTTGAGGTCGCTCATGACCACGTTGGCGATCTGCTCGGGCCTTTCGTCTTGGCGCAGCGGGTAGTGGTCGGAGGTGTAGGTGCCGCTGTCACGGCTGTGGCAGCTCCAGCCCTGCGAGCCGAAGGTCAGCTCGAAGAGCCGTCCTGCATGGGCGAAGTGCAGAGCATTTCCCGCGACGATTTCTCCACGCAGCATGATTGCAAGCCGCTGCAACGAGCCCTGAGCGGTGGGCTCCTCCCCAGCGCGCTGGACGGCGACGATCGAGGAGAGCGGGCCGGCGAACACGTCGCGGCTCTTGCTGCGGGAAATGAACTCGAAGCCCGGCTCGGCGCCGGTGTGCAGGACAGGCTCGACGCTTTCGCCGTACTCGGCCGTGGTGTCGGCGAACGTGTAGGTCCCGATCCGAAAGGATCCGCGCTCGATGTCGAACCACTCCCCGGCCATGAACACGCCGATCACGTCGCCGGTTTTGATGTGCAGATTCACGACTTCCCCTCATGATTGCTGGCGCGGGCCGCTTTCTCTGCCTTTGCCCTCGTCTCTGCGGCGAGCTGCGCCTGGCGGCTGCGCTCGGCGCGTTGCAGTTCTTCGAGTTGTTCCTCGGTGAGCATCTGCGGCTCCGGCTCCCGCAGGGTGAACGGGGCCGGGGTGTACGGGGTGCGCTTCTTGACGACGTGCCGACTCTGTCCGCCGCGGGCAACGCCGTGGGTGCGGCGGATCTGGTCGCGTAGCGCGGTGGCAGTCCGGGTCCCGTAACCGGGGGTGGCGGCCTCCTGCGGTCGGATGTCCTCGGGCCGCGCGTCGAATCGGGTCCGACTGGGCCGACACCACGGGCAGGACCCGGAGTCGTCCAGCAGCCAGCCGTCCTCGCACTGAGGGTCGCGGCAGTAGGCGGGCTCGACCAGGGCGACGGCGATCTCGTCGGCCCGGTCCGCCAGTTCCGACCCGGTCAGATTCGAGTACCGGAGGAACCAGCGCCGCTCGATACGCTCGCGTAGCTCAGCGGGGCTGCGGCGCTTCAACTCTTCCAAGATCACCGGCCGCACACTGTGCGGGATGCCGCCGATGCTCTTCAGGACGGCCAGCAAAGGCGACGGGTAGCCCTCCGTCACCCAGGCACCAGGGTGCTGGCCTGGAGTCATGTGCGCCATCGTCACCTTCCCATCGTCGATCGGAACAGTTCATCGAACGCCGCCGCAGCTGCGGCGAGTTCACTCGGATCCACCGGCTCCAGATCCAGATCACTGCGGCAGTCGTAGCACAAGCCGTCGACCGGTTGCGTGCCATACGAGGTGAATCCGCACTCCTCGGTGACACACCACCACTTCCCCGGAGGAACCTGAGCGGCCGCCTGAGGGGGGACGGCGCGGCCCTGGGAGTGCCGGTCTGCCTTCCGCTCCGTACAAGCCTTACAGGACTGCCCAGAGCCGATCACGACCCCGTCCTCGCACGAGCGGTCCGGGCAATCCGGCTGTTCCCGCAGCAGTTCCACGGCCAGGCCCACGCCGCTCTTGGCTACCTCCAGCGGGTCCAGGCCGGTCAACCGCGCCAGGTAGCCACGGCTGACCCACCGCCGCTCGATCCGCTCCACCAGCTGCTCCACCGTGCGGTGCTTGAGCTGCTCGCGGATCAGGTCGCCTAGAGGCTGCGCCGGGATCCGGGACGGCAGCGGCTTGGTCGGCAGTGTCGTGAGCTCCACCGGAAGTGCGGCCACCACGCTGCGCACCTTCGCGGCCAGCTCCCGTGTCATCCGGACACCGCCACTCCTGGACCCCACCGAGCTGCCCGTCTTGTCGGCCGCGGCGAAGCCGCTTCGCGCCGCGCGCGCGCTACTACCGGTAGATGCCCTACGGGCGTCACCACCGGCTCGCGCCGGAGGCGCATCAGTTTCGTCTTTTTCATCTTGGTCTTGTTCCACCCCCCGGCGCGGGGGTACGACACCCCCCGGCGCGGGGGTACGTACCCCCGCGCCGGGGGGTACCGGAATTACTGGGCTCTTCTGCATTTCCGCAGGTGAGTCCGTACCCCCCGGCGCGGGGGTACGGAACTCGGAAAGCTCTGGAGCACGGAAGTTATCCACAGGCGGTACCGGCAGCTTCGCCTTCCGCGCAGCAGCCCTCTGATCAGCGACTTTGTCGCAGTGCATCCGGAGGGCCGTCCTCACCGCCGCGAGCCAGGCGTCGAACTCCGCCTCGCGCTGCTCCTTCTGCTCCTTCGACTCGCCCTTGGGCGCACGGTTCATCCCGTACCAGGCGCTCATCGACTGCGGGCCCCGGTAACCGCGGGGAGGCGTCTGGTGAACGATGTACCGGTTGCGGCTGACCAGGCCGGACGTGGAACGGATCACTTCGACGGCCCCGATCACCTCCAGCTGCAACATGTACTTGCTGACACCCTCCGGCTTCTTCAGCTGGAGGATGCGCGCCAGAGAGACAAGGCCCGGCCAGACCTCGTTGTCGTCCCTGCTGACGTTGACGTGCGCGACGAACGCCCAGTAGAGCGTGCGGGCGTCGTTGTCGGCGCCGGACAGGAGCACCCAGTCGCCGACCTGGCTGAACGGCGCGCGCCGGCCAAGGGCGACCTCGAGTTCCTCATCGAGGTCGGCTGCGTCCAAGGGAACCGAGGAACTCATCACTTCACCTCCGATCCGGCGGCGAGCGCCAGGAGCGGCCCGGCCTGGACGGTCGGGCGGGAAATGGAACAGGTCAGGACAGGGGTGTGGATATGCACGCCCCTACAGGCCGGATTCCGGGGCACGGTGTGACACGTGCGCACGCTGGACTTCGGCTGGGTGGTCTTCACATCGCCAGTCGTCTCACGGCTGCTCTGTGGAAAGAGCTCGCGGAAGCGGCGGTGGAACTGAGCGAAACCCGCACCGAGCGATGCTGCGGTGGAGTCGGCCGGCGAGTCGGCCTGGAGCACGGGGGCGCTGCCTCTCGGGGTACGCGCCGCTACCGCAGGTACCGACTGGCGTAGCCCGGCCAGGCGAGAGACGGGTGTCTCTCGCCCCGACCTGGGTACACCTGGTACCGTCGGCAACGACTGGATACACAGCGAGCGGCCCAAGTTTGGCGACTGGGGGCCGCTTCGCTATTTCTGGACATCTGTTCTTGGTGCTCCGCTAACGGGCACCAGGTATGGAGCCTAGTACTGCTGTTGCGGAGCGTGTCTACCGATTCGACGGTGTGTCTCCCACCTCCAGTCTCTGAGCCTTCTTCAGCATCGCGATTGTGTCCTGAGCTGTGAGGTCCTTCCGGTCCTTCGCGTCCCTCCAGAGATCGAGGGTCGCGGCCGCCGCGCGCAGCAGCTCGTCCGGCAGGCCAGCTCCACCGAGTGCGTCGGCCGCCTCCTCGAGCTCCGGAGCCCAGCGCCAGGCCCGGCCTGCGGTCTTGGCGATGTAATCGGTCTCGACCAGGTAGCTTCCGGCGCGCTTGCCCGCGACATCGAGCAGTTCCTGGTCGACGCCGTGGTGCTCGGCGAGCCCGTACGCCAGCGCGGCCAGGACGCGGCTGGCCTTCTGGTAGGCGGTGTAGGAGAGCTTCAGCGCCGAGGCCTTCCCCAACTCGCCACCGAGGACCGGAACCGAGACTGCGGTGCCGGTGAATAGTTCCTCCACTACGGTCGTCGCCTCGGCCGGTCCGGACAGGAACAGCTTGCAGCGCTTGGTGCCGGCTGGCGGGGAGCCGATCACCGCGCCGTCGACGACCACGGCGCTGCGGCCGACCTTCTCCGCGATCCTGCTTATCCGCTCGGGGTTGATCGCGTTGCCCTCCACGAACACGCCGGAGAACGCAGCCGTCGCGATCTGGTCTGCGACATCCTCCGCGGCCGCTGGCGGGCACAGGCTCAGCACCACGTCGCACTGCGCCAGCAGCTCCTCCAGACCGGGCACCGGCTCCAGCCTGGCCTGCTCTGCACGTCGGACCGATGCTTCGCTGCGCCCAACCGGGCACCACAGAACCCGGGTGCCGGTCGACGTCGCGCACGCGGCCACCGCGGCGCCCATGCTGCCCGGGTGCAGCACACCGAGAACCTGAGCGGCCGTCACTGGGCACCTCCGCCGACGAGCGCCAGCGCCTCGACCGCGCTCTGCGCGACGAAGTCCGGCATGGGGCCGCCCGGCCACGGCCGTCCGTGCGAAATCCAGACCGTGCGCAGCCCGGCGGCGCGGCCGCCAGCGACGTCCAGTTCGGCGTTGTCGCCGATCATCCAGCCGCCGTCGGCGAGGTCGCGGCCGACCGCCGCTGCGGCGGCCGCGAAGGGCAGCCGGTCAGGCTTGCGGGCGCCGATCTCGCCGGAGACGACCACCGCGTCCACCACGCCGGTGATACCAGCGGCGGCGAGCTTGGTCCGCTGGATGTCCCCGCCGCCGTTGGTGACGACCACGACCTGGTGCCCAGCCCGGCGCACCGCGGCCACGGCGTCGAGGACCCCGGGGAACGGCTGGACGAGCTCAGCAAGTTCGGGCCGGTAGCGGGCCCAGAGCTCGTCGGCAGATTCCGGAAGGGCAAGCTCAGCACGCAGCCGGTCCATCTCGCCCCGGTCCGCCCGCAGCCGCATCGCCTCCAGCATCCGCTGCTCGACATCCGCTGCAAGGCCGTGACCGGCACAGTACCCGGAGATCCAGGCCGTCACGGCGGCGAGCCGGTCGACCAGGGTGTCGTCGAGGTCGACCATCACCAGCTCGCCAGCGACACCGCGGCCAGGCAGTGCCCGGCGGATCAGCTCGGCGGCCGCGGCTGGTTCGACCTCGTCCGTCCGGATCGCCAGGTCGAACCGGAAGTCCGCGTTGGCGTCGAGGTCGGCCCGGGTAGCGTCCCACGCCGCCAGCCTCGCGGCGGTGTCCGCGTCACCGCGGCCGACCGAGCGGGCCTCGGTCACCTCTCGCTCGCACCACAGCAGCACGGTCAGCCACCGCGCCGGGTAGCCGTCAATTACGGCCCGCACCCCGTCGACCTGGCCCAGGTGCATCACCGGAACCCCGGCCGTGAACGCGGCGTCCAGGCCCGGACGGTCCGTCACGTAGGTGCTCTCGTAGCGCGAGTTCTCGTACACCACTTCGTCGTTCGCGCGCAGCTGTTCCAGCAGCTCCGGGGTGCCCATCCGGTAGCCGGCGGACCGACCCGGGCCGACCTTCACCCGCGAGAACAGCGCGAACTCCGGGTCCATCTGGTTCAGCGCGGTGGTGATGGTGTCCTTGCCCGTGGCGGGCGGCCCGTAGAGGATGACCCCGTGTTGGTTGTTCATGCGCGCACCGCCGCGAGAGCGTGTCGTGCCTGGTCTGCCAGCGAAATTGCCGAACCCATCCGGTTGTCCACCAGCAGGTGCGGCACCACCGGGCGTAGGTCAACATCGACCGTTGCCATGTACTCCTCCCACCGGGAAAGCTTCCAGGCGTCGCGTGCCGCAGATCGGAAGCTAATGTATTCGCGCATCGACTCCGGATCGCACTGAACCCAAATGGGGAAGACATCCACCCCCTGAGCGCGGCACCGGTTGCTAAGCCGGGTCATCCACTCCTCGGAGGTCATCTCCGCGATGAACGGGGCGGACAGCACGCTGGAGATTCCGCAGCTGATGTTGGCGTAGGCCGCCTGCATCAGGCAGTCGTATTCGACGGCGCGTACTTGCTCGCGATACAGCGAGGTGTGGCGATCGTTGCGATCTCCGCCGAGGGCGACCAAGAGCTGTTCGACGAGCGGTCGGGTGAGCGGGTCCTTGTCCAGAAGAGGCCAGCCGGTCAGCTGGGTCAGAAAGCGGGCGAACTCCGTCTTGCCACTACCAGCGAATCCCCCGACCAGGATGACGACTGGACGGTGCGGATCTCCTCCTGTGTGACGACGCTTCCATGCATCCATGATCCGCCGCTGAAGCCCGTAGCTGTCCGCTTCGGCCGATCCTGCCGAGATCTGGAGTAGCGCTCGCTCGACGGCGAGGACGTGGTTTCCGGCGAGCGTGTCGTCCAGCGGCGTCAGTTCGAACTGGCTGTTCTCACCCGGCAAGGCGCTGCGGAAGCCCAGCTGAGGTTCGGTCGCTCGGTACAGCAGGCAGTACGCCCGTCGATAGTGCGGGCCCGGGTACACGTCGCCTTGTTCGTGCTGGCTAAGGGTCTGCGGGTATGCAGCTGGGATCCCCTTCAAGCCGGCCTTCTCCGCGACGTCGCGGAGTCGTTCGCCAGCTTGCTCCAACGTCAGGCCATGGGCCTCTCGCTGCTCCCGCAGCTTCTCTGGACGCCACCCGAGCCGGTTCTTTGCCATGTCCCCCGCCTGTGTATTTGCCATGCTCGGAGCCTATGAGTACGGCACCGAATCCCATGTTGATGCAGATGTTGAAAACGCGTTGAGCTGCAGATTCACGGATCTCATGACGCGGATGCGATGTCGACCTGACGCTCCACCAGCTGTGATTAGTCGCGCCAGGACGGACTCGACACAGGGGGTGGGCGCAGTGGTGAAGCGGATGGCCTCCGGGTCAGTCATCCTGCGACTTCTGCCGCTCAAGCATCTCGACGCGGTTGGTCAGCTCAGCAAGCTGCTGGGCCAGTGCCTCGATGGTCGCGGGAGCCGGAGCAGCGCCGGATTCCGGCTGGCGCACGAACGACCCAAGCCCCTGTTGAGAGTAGATCGCCTTCCCGCTGCGGAGCTCAGAGAGTGCGCGTTGCACAGTGCCCGGTGCTACGTCGTAGTGAGCAGCAAGCTCGCGGGTGCTGGGCAGCTTGTCTCCTGTCTTGAGCCGCCCTAGGCGGATCTGGTCCAGCACATCCTGGACGATCCGCTGGTAGGGCTGGGCGAACTGATCTGTCATGAGCCACATCGTAGGCCCGCCTCCCTGGCATGACTAGCTTCATTGACCTAGTTGACACAGCAGAACTGTATCAGCTAAGTTGGCTAAGCCGACAAGGCCCGAAGGGCCAAGAACGCAAAGGGCCCCAGGCCGGTGCTCGCTACACCGGCCTGGGACCACTTCGAATCGACTCTCGTGGGAGTGATCCGCATGTACATCATGACCGATTCGGCGGGGACGACGCACGGCGTCCCTGGCATCAAGCAGCACGCCAGCGTCGTGCTGCAGGAGCAGTTCGAGGGCCGGGTCCTGGCGCTCGTCGTCCGCGACCTCTCGGTGGTCGCCCCGGCCGCCGACGAGACTGCGGTGATGACGATCGTCGCCCAGGTCTGGAAGCAGGCCGAGCAACACGCGAAGACCGCCCGCACCAGCTGGGCGCACCTCTCGTGGTTCGTCCAGAACGCCGTCAGCAACTTCGTCAGCGGCCTGCTGCCGCAGACGGCGGGGTGCTGAATGACCAGCCAGAACCTCGGCGACCAGGAGGTCGCCCGCCGCATCGAGTCCGCCAACCAGGCCGCGCAGGCGGCCGAGGCCGCCCGTCAGCAGGCCGAGCAGCTGCGCCAGCAGCAGGCCGGCGGTGCCCGATGAGCCTCCAGGGCGGCGACAGGACGATCACCCCGGCTCCGACCGGCACCCCCAGCTCCCCCGCTCCGCAGCAGGGAGGGAAGTGAGCATGGGTCTCCGTTCCTACCTCGGCTTCGGCAGCAGCAACGGCTCCAGCTCCGGCTCGGCCGGCACCCGCACCACCACCTCCGGCTCCAGCAGCTCCGGCGGCTTCCACACCTACGACCCGGCCACCGCGCTGCAGCGCCACCGCACCGCGCAGGCCCCGGTGGCGGGGGCCGCGACCGACCAGTACGGGCGCCGAGTCCACTCGCCCGACCCGTACACAGGCCCCAACGCCGGTGACACCCGCCGGAACTTCGGCCGCCCGTTCAGGAGGTCGAGCTGATGGCCCGTCTGGTAGCGGTAGGCCGGATCACCGCCGGTAGCCCCCCGCAGATCACCGTCAGCGCGGACGCCCCGCCCGCGATGCAGCAGCCGGCCCCGGCCGCGCCCGCCGCACCGCCGGTGCCCGCCCAGCCGCAGCGCCGCTGACCCTCTCCCCTCTCCATCACCGCAGTTCGGCCCCCGCCGCCTGCACTCTCGGAACCGTCCTGGCATGCACATGCCGGGACGGGCGCCGGAAGCGGGCGGCGGGTTCCACCCGGAACCCGCCACCGCCACCACCATCCAGGAGGACACCGTGAACGCCACCGCCACCACCGGCCGCCGCCAAGCCGCCACCGTCGCCCGCGCCACCAGCACCTGGCACTGGGTCAACGAGGCCACCGGCCGCGAGCGCACCCGCCGCCGCGCCACCCGGCGCATCGCCCAGATGACCGGCACCGAGCCGGTCCGCTGGGACGGCGAGATCAGCGACGCGGACTGGCAGACCGTCCTGTCGGCTGGCGCGGACGCCCTCCTCGCCCAGGCCGCCACCGACGCGGACGGCGAGTTCGGCCTCGACCTGGTCGACGCCGCCGAGCAGATCGCCGCCGAGGCCACCGCCACGGTGATCGAGCGCTCCACCGTCCTGCCCGTCCCGGGCCAGCACGTCGCTGCGGCCGCCGCGAACCCCGACGTCACCAGCTCGGGGGAGGAGTACCTCCAGCGCTGGTCGCCCGTCCGCAAGGACCGCTCGGGCCAGGACCCCCGCGGTCGCTACGTCATCCGCTGCCGCGACGGCATCCGCCGCTACCCGGACGGCTCGCTCGCGGACTAGGCCCGCCGGCCCCGGCCGCCGCTGCCAGCTCGACCCCGTCGCCCGACCCGGGCCCCGCCGAACACCCGCTGCTGCGCACCGCCCCGTGGTTCCCCACCCGCCCCGATCCGTCGGGCCGGGCGGGGAGCTCCGGGACCAACCCGGTCCCCTCCACGATCACCACCGAGGAGAACCCGTGCGCACCAACCCCTACGCCGCCCGCGCCGCTGTCGCCGCCGTCGTCCTGGCCGCGGCCGTCACCGTGGGCGCCATCGCCCCGGCCTCCGCCGCCCCGGCGCTGCTGTCCACCGGCTCCACCGGCTCGTCGGTCGAGCAGCTGCAGCGCCAGCTCAACTCCGAGCTCGGCACCGCCTACCAGCTGGAGGCCGACGGCAAGTTCGGCCCGCTCACCAAGGCGGCCGTCGTCTGGTTCCAGACCTGCACCGGCTTGGAGATGGACGGCATCGCCGGACCGAAGACCCTCGCCGCGCTGACCGCGAACGCGGGCCGCCGGGTGGACCACATCTGCCTGCGCCCCGCCGACTGACCCACCGCCAGCAGCTCGACCGCCAGCCGCCGACCCGGCACGCACCACGCCGGGCACGGCGGCGGCCGGTCCGGTGCGCTGCCCCGACCGGCCGTCCCCCACCCCCCTGGGGACGGCCGGTCCGGGGAGCCACCGGCCCACCTGCACAGCCCCCTCCGCACTCCTCGCCCGAGAAAGGGCCGCGCACCATGGACTTCAACACCGACACCGTCTTCGGCGTCTTCTTCGCCGGCAGCGCGGTCACCTCCGCGATGGTCCTGGCGGCCGAGGCCCTCACCGCCCGCGCCGACCGGCGCCGCGCCGCCGAGCCCCAGCCGTCCCTGGTCGTCAGCGTCACCATCGCCGCCAGCACCGAGGCGCAGCGGGAGCGGGCCGATGTCTGAGCCGATCCAGCCCGCCTCGGTGCGCAAGGCCGGCGAGCGCACCGATGGCGACAGCGACGACATGCCCGTGGTGGACGCCACGGTGCAGCCGCCCACCGCCTCGGCGCCGGTGCCGCCGCCCCGGCCGTCCGAGCCCCCGACCGCGGGCACCACTTCCGGCTCCGCCGGTGCGGGCGCGCCGTCCGGGCCGGGCAACTGGTGGCGCGACGCCGACACCCCAGGGCCCGCCTCTTCCGCCGCTCCCGCGGCCGCGCCGGTTCCGGTGCACGCGGGCGGCGGCTCCGGCAGGAGCGGCGGTGGCGGTGGGACGGCCACGATGGTTGCCCCCGTCTACCTCCCGCCTGCCCCGGTCACCTACACCTACAACCACATCGTCCAGGCCGCGCCGGCCGCGCCGCTGGAGCGGCGCTTCGACGTCCGCCGGATCCGCCCGGTGCGCAACGGCCTGGCCTTGGCCATCGGCACGGTCATCGCCCGCGCCGTGTGGAACCCGGTCCTGCACGTGTTCGGTGACGCGTACGGCGTGGTCCTGCTCGGCTTGACCGGGGCGCTGCTCCTGGAGTGGGCGTACCACGACAAGCTCAAGATCCGATGGCTGGTGCGGGTGCACACCTGCTCGTGGGCCGCCGCCGGGATCGTCACCCCGGCCGGGCTGCTCGGCCTCGCGTTCATCGGGACGGGGGCGGCCTGATGCCGGTGTCGCACCTGCTGCTGGGCGCCTTCGCGCTCCTCGCCGTCCCCTACGCGCTCCTGGTCGTGCTGGCGAACGCCTTCGCCGCCTGGCGCGGACAGCCGTGGACCGCAGACGAGCTGCGCCGCCGACAGGCCCCGCTGGCCTGGCTGGTGGTCGGCCTGGCCGCGCTGTACGCCGCGGCCGCTGCCGTTCAGGGCCTGGCCCGCCTGCTCACCTGACCCCGTTCCTTCGCTGATCCCGACCCGGGAGACCTCGTGATCATCATTCGTGACCTGGTGGTCGCCGCCGCCGGGATCCCCTACCTGCGCACCCGCCAGGAGGGCCGCTTCGCTGAAGCGGGCCGCCGCCCCGTCGCGGTCGTCGCCGACGTCGCCGGGCTGGCGCTGTCGCTGCCCTGGTGGCCCGGCCGCGCCGCCGCCGGAGCCGTCTACCTGCTCGCCGCGGTGCGGCTGTGGCGCCTGGCCCGCCGAGGCTCCGCCCACACCCGCGCCGCCGCCGGCGACCTGCTCGTCCTGCTGACCCCGCCCGCCGTCTCCGCGCTGATCGGGGTGCACCTGGTGCCGCTGTTCGTCCACCTGATCCTCGCCTACTGACAGGAGGCACCCGCCGTGCCCGCCCCGCCCGCCCGTACCCGCCCCTGCCGGAGGCGAGGGTGACGCCGACTCAGCTGTCCGTCGGCGGCCTCGCCCTCGCCCT
Source organism: Kitasatospora sp. NPDC015121 (assembly GCF_055562955.1). Taxonomy (NCBI): domain Bacteria; kingdom Bacillati; phylum Actinomycetota; class Actinomycetes; order Kitasatosporales; family Streptomycetaceae; genus Kitasatospora; species Kitasatospora sp. NPDC015121. The sequence goes on along the minus strand of NZ_JBVHEH010000030.1, from coordinate 46,269 downwards.
GGTGCTCCTGCTGGCCACCGCCCTGCGCTGGTGGCGCAGAGGCTTCCCGCTGCCCGACGCGCTGGCGCTCGCCGGGGGCCTGGCCTCCGGCCTGCTGTCCGCGCTGTGCTCCGGCGGCCTGCTCGGCCTGGCCACCCACCTGCTCGTCGGCCAGGTGACCAACCCGCTCGGCGACAAGGTCCTCGGCAGCGACACCCACCTGCTCGCCCACCCCGGCCCGGCCGGACTGACCGGCCCCGGCGGCGTCGCCACCCTGCTCCTCGCCGCCGCCACCGTCCTGCTGTGGCGCTGCTGCGACGCGCGGCTGCGCGCCCAGATCGGCACCGGCGTGCTGTCCGGCTCCGCGCTCGGCCTGGCCGCCGGAGTCTCCGGCCTCGCCGCCGCCACGCTCGTGCCCGCGATCAACAACCTCGGCGACCAGGTCCTGGCCGCTCTCCACTGACCCGCTCAACCACCCCTTTCCCTCAGGAGGAAACCGTGTTCGTCCCCGCCACCGCACTCACCGTCGGCGGCCTGTTCATCGGCATGGCGCTGCCGACCTGGCACATCTCCAGGTTCGCCGTCGCCAACATCAAGGGCGGCGGCGCGGCCGCCGGCAAGCAGGCCCTGGACCTGGTCCCGCTGGCCGCGGGCATGACCTACGGCGCCGTCGCCACCGCCACCACCTCCGGCCTGATCGGCTTCTTCACCGGCGCGATCACCTGGTTCGGCAACGGCGCCGGCAGCCTGGCGATGTGGGGCGCGACCGGCGGCCACACCACCCTGGCCGCCCGCGCCACCGACCAGGAGCTCAGCGACATGGGCAACCTGGTCCTGCTGCTGCTGACCGTCGCCATCCTCGGTGCCTGGAAGGCGATCCCGAAGAAGGCCAAGCCGAAGATGCGCCTGGGGATCATCTCCGGCGTCCTGCTCGGCCTGTCCGCGACCCTCGGCGGCCTGTTCATGGCCACCGTCATCCCGCTGGCCAACTCCGCGGGCTCCGCCCTCGTCGGCACCATCGCCTGACTCCGGACGCCACCGGTCGCCCGCACCCGCACACGCCCCGGCCCGCACCCGCGGTGCCCGGCGGCGCGGCGTGTGCGGACGGCCGCAACCGCCCGGCCCCGGCCCACCACCTTGTGAAGGAGACAACGGTGACCACCCACCTGCCCGAACGCGTCATCATCGACGCCGAGCTCGTCGACGACGAGCGCCAGGCCGCCGCCGACGGCGGCGCCACCCGCAACACCAGGACCGCTCGCGGCGGCAAGACCTCCGCCAGCGGGGCGACCACCGACAGCCCGGCCGCCGACGGCACCGCCGTGGCCACCGACGGCCCGGCCCTCGGCGCCCGCCTCGCGGCCGCCCTGGCCCGCCAGGGCCGCCGCGAGTACGCGGCCCTGCGCGAGGGCCTGACCGTCCTGAAGACCGAGACCGGCACCTGGGCCGCCGCCTCCCGCGAGACCCCGGCGCACCTGCGCGCCTCCCTGCTGAATCGCCGCTACGCCACCTGGACCGCCAAGCAGAACGCGGAGGTTGAGAACCTGGAGGAGAAGGCCGGCGAGCTGGAGAAGAAGGCCCGCCGCGCCCTCGCCGCCGGACAGACCGACGAGGCCAGCACCGCCGACCACAAGCAGGCCACCACCGTCGCCGCCGCGCTGAACGAGGAGGCCGCCGACTGGCGCGAGCGGGCCCGCGAGATCCAGCGCCAGCCCTACACCGGCCACATCGACCCCACCGACGCCGAGCTGGAGCGCCACCGCCGCCGCACTGCCAACAAGCGCCGCACCGGCCTGGCGGTCCTGACCATCGCCCTCGGCGGCCTCGAGCTCGCCGTCGGCAACCTGATCCTGCCGACCATCACCGTCGGCGGGCTGCTGCTCACCGCCTGGGCCAAGGGCCGTATCAGCGGCTGGCGCCGGGAGCTGCCCGACGTGCCCGCCCTCGCCTACGAGATCGCCACCGGCAAGCCCGCCAAGGACAAGAAGGACAAGGACAGCAAGGAGCAGGTCGCCGCGGCCCCGTTCGACGGCGCGCTGTTCCCCGGCGACACCGGCAAGCCCTTCCACATCCACGACGTCACCACGTCGGCCGTGGCCGCGGAGTGCGTGCGCCGGGCGCTGCTCGCCGAGGGCGTCCCGCTCGCCCACGTTGGCGAGCCCGTCCAGTACCCGTGGGGCTGGGAGGTGGTGGTCCGGGTCTCCGAGGGCACCTCCGGCGACATCGGCGGCAAGCTCGGCGCCTTGGAGACCAAGTTCGACGTGGGCGACGGCGACGTGATCCTCCAGCCCAACCGCAAGCGCACCTCCGAGGCCGTCCTGCGCGTGGTCACCGGCGACCTGTTCGGCGCGATGAAGCCCGCCCCCTACCGGGCCCCGCACTCGGTGGACATCACCACCGCGGGCACCTTCGGCATGAGCGCGGACGGCACCGACCTCACCTTCTCCCTCGCCGAGCTGATGGGCGAGGTCATCGCCCGCTCCGGCGGCGGCAAGTCCACGCTGATCCGGGCGCTGCTCGACTGGACCACCGCCGCGTACAACGCGGTCACCGTGTTCCTCGACCCGTCCGGCGACGGGCCGGGCAAGTTCGAGGACGCGGTCAAGCTCACCAGCACGGACCCGATCCAGATCGAGTTCGCGCTGCTGTCCCTCTACCGGCTCGCCGCCGGCCGCGCCCGCATCCGCCGCAAGCTCGGCATGGGCGACACCTGGAAGTGCAGCCGCGAGCACCCGGCGGTCTTCGTCTTCGTCGACGAGTTCCCCAAGCTCACCAAGCGCAGCAAGCTGATCATCGCCGAGCTGATGCTGGTCGGGCGCAAGGAAGGCGTCTGGCTGATCTTCGCCGCCCAGGGCGCCACCAGCACCCTGCTCGGCTCCAACATCGCCCAGCACCCCGCGCTGAAGATCCTCGGCGCGTGCCGGGACGTCGACACCACGCAGGCCCTGGGCGGCGGCGCGATCGACTGGGGCTACCTGCCGCACCGGCTCCAGCCCAAGTCCGGCGACACCCTCAACGACGTCGCCAAGACCTACATCGTCGGCGCGCCCGGTGTCTCCGAGGACCCGATGCTCCACAAGTGGCACCACATCCCCGACGACGAAGGAGGTCGCCGCGCCGCCGAACGCCTCGCCGCCGGCCTCCTCGACGTCGACCAGGCGTCCATCGACGCGGCCCTGGGGTCGCCCAGCCCGCCGGGCCTCAAGTTCGGCGACGACGAGGACGAGTACCTCCACTACGTTCCGTGGCCGGACCTGCTGGCCATGTGCGCCGAGGACGACGACGACTTCGGCCCGCACAGCGCCGACGACCAAGACGACGAGCAGCCTCTCCCGGAGATCGTCCAGACGCTCCTGAACGCCCTGGACGAGGAGCAGGCCGACGCCCTGACGCTCCTGCAGCTCCACCCGTACCTGATCGCCCACGACCCCAAGCGCTGGGACCGCTGGCACGAGAAGGACGAGCGCGGGCGCGTGATGGAGATCGGCCGGACCCTCGCCCAGGAGCTCCGCAAGGCCGACGTCGAGCTGTCCACCGAGCGCCTGGAGGAGGTGGACGGCAGCCCCCGCGGCATCCGCCGCGCCGACGTCCTCACCGCCACCAGCCAGCACAAAGAGTAACCGACTCGATCGGCGCCCGGATCGGCGGCAGATCGGATGCGGATCGGCGGGGAAACGGATTCCCCGCCGATCGGCCGCCGATCTGCCGCCGATCCACAAACCGATCGTGACCTGCGGAAACCGATCAAACCGATCCGACGCCCGCACCCCCCTGCAACGCCCCCGGAACCCGCATCCGGGGGCCTGAGGAGCCCCCTGCAGGCCCACCCGCCCCCTCGCCCCGCCGCACCGCCCAGATACTCACCCATCGTGACCGATCGGAGGAGACCGGCCATGACCCCGGCCCGCACCACCACCCCCCGAAAGCCCCGCGGAGGCGCCGCCAGGCCCCCCGCGAAGACCGCCGCCAAGCCGCCCGCGGCCGCCGCGCCGAAGACCCCGACCGGGGCCGTTCCGGCGACCTTCACCCGGCCGTCCGCAGACCCGGTGCTGGCCGACGCCGCCGACCGCGCCGCCGACATCCGCGACCTCGCCCAGGCCGACGCCGACGCCCTGCTGCGCCGCGCCCGCCGCGCCGCCGACGCCGAGCTGGTCACCGCCCAGCAGTGGACCGAGGAGGCCGAGGCGCTGCGCGAGCAGGCCGCCGTCGAGGTCGAGGCCATCACTCAGCGTGTCGAATCGGAGGTCCGAGAGCTCCTCGCGATGGCCACCGACCAGGCCGGGCTGATCCGCCAGGCCGCCACCGAGGACGCCGCGGAGCTGCGCGAGGAGGCCGACGCGGTCGCCCACGCGCACGCCGACCGGCTGATCGAAGAGGCCACCGAGCGGGCCGCCGGCCTTCTCGCCGAGGCCGAGCAGCAGGCCGCCACAGTGCGCGCGACGGCCGACGGGGAGGCCCGGCAGATCCTCGACCGGGCCGAGGAGCAGGCCCGCGCCCTCGCAGCCCGGGCCGAGCAGTCCGCCGCCGTCCGCGCCGAGAACATCCTCACCACCGCCAAGCGCGGCGCGGCCGACCTTACCGAGCAGGCCGAGCGCCAGGGCGCCGAGCTGCGCCGCCAGGCCGCCGCCGACGTCGCCCAGGTCCGCGAGCAGCTCGACCGGGCCCGCGACGAGCTGGCCCGGGTGCAGGCCCGCGCCGCCGGGGAGCGGGCGCAGGTGGAGGAGGAGCTGGCCGACACCCGGACCCTGGCCGCCACCGTGCAGCGCACCGCGCAGATGGCCGCCGACCAGGTCCTCACCGAGGCCGCCACCGGCGCCGCCGAGGTCCGCACCCGGGCCGCCGAGACCGCCCGCCAGCTCGTCGCGGCGGCCGAGGAGGAGGCCGGCCAGATCCGGGAGGACGCGGAGAGCCGGGCCGCCCGGCTCACCGAGCAGGCCCACGCCGAGGCCGACCAGATCCGCGAGGACGCCGACCAGGCCGCCCAGGCCGAGGTCGAGCAGGCCGTCGCGGAGGCCGCCGAGCTGCGCGAGCAGGGCGCGAAGGACGCCGCTGAGCTGCGCGAGCGCGGCCAGGAGCACGTGGAGCGGATCCGGACGGCGGCGGAGGAGGCCATCGCCGCCGCCACCGCCGACGCCACGGAGAAGCGCCGCCTGGCCGCGGCCTTGGAGGGCAAGGCCAAGGCCGACGCCGACCGCCTGCTCAACGGGGCCCGAAGTGACGCGCAGAAGCTCGTGTTCGTCGCCCAGGAGACGCTGGCCGAGGCGGAGGCCGACGTCACGGAGATCCGCGCCGAGGTCGAGGCGCTGCGGGCCGAGGCGCAGCAGATCCGGGAGGCCGAGGCCGCCCGCAAGCGCAGCAAGGCGCGCCTGGCCTGGGCCTGGTGGGGCAACACCGGCGTCCCGAAGCTGCTGCCCCGGATCGCGCTGTGGGCGGGCGTTGCCTACACCGCCGCCGGTGAGCACCGCCTCGCGGTGATGGCCGGCGCGAACCCGGTGCTGGCGTGGCTGCTGCCCGTCGCGGTCGACACCTGGGTCGTCACCGGGACCCGGGCCCTGGCCAAGACCCTCCCCAAGTCGGACGAGCGCAAGCGGATCGCCGGGGAGGTCGTCGTCGCGCTGCTGGTGATGATGGCCTGCCAGATCGCCGCGCTGCTCGCCGAGCTGCACGTCGCCGGTGTCGAGGTCCGTGACGGAGAGTGGCGGGTGCAGTGGGGCCTGGCGGTCCCGCTCGCCATGGTCGTCCCCGTGGTCATCTGGCGGGTGCACGCCCTCATGGGCCACGGCCCCGCCGCCCACGAGGACACCGCCGCCCCGGCTGCCGCGCCCGCCGACGACACGGCGAGCGCTCACGGCGGCACGGACGGAAACGGCCCGCGCCCGCCGCACGGCGGCCAGCCGCTGCCCACCGCCCACGGCGCACTGCTGCCCACCCAGCCCGCGCAGGGCGAGCGCTCATCCGCACAGCCGATCTCCGCAGGTGGCTGGACCACCAGCGCTCACCCGGCACTGCCCCCGGGCACCGGTGCGCGCCCGAGCGCTCAGCACGCCCCGGCCCTGAGTGACGCCGCGCTCGCCCTCGCCCGGCGGGCCGTCGTCCGCGCGCTGTACGACACCCTGTCGCGCCGCCCGCGCGCGGCCGACATCCACGCCGCGCTCACCGAAGCCCGGCTGCTGACCGGCACGCCCGAGCAGACGCGCAGCACCTGCCAGCGCGTGCGCGACGCGGTCGAGGACGCCGAGCCCTCGCTCCGCCCCGCCGTGCGCTCTGCGTAACCGATCACACAAAAGCGCCGGCCCGGGATGAAGAAAGCACCCCGGGCCGACGCCTCCCATCATCGCGCACCGCCCACCATCCGCCGCCACAACCCCGGAAGGACCACCCGCCCGTGCACCCCACCGGCTCGCCCGACTTCGCCCCCGGCTCGCTGATCGTTCTCGTCGGCGGCTCCGGCGCCGGGAAGTCGACCTTCGCCGCCGCCCGCTGGCCGGCCACCTCGCGCCTGTGTCTGGACGAGTACCGCGCCATGGCGACCGACTCCGCGGCCGACCAGTCCGCCACCCCCGTCGCCGCGCAGATCCAGGACCTGCTCCTGGACGCCCGGCTCGCCCGCCGCCTGCTGACCGTGGTCGACTCCACGGCCCTGATGCCGCACGTCAGGGCGCACCTGCTCGCCCGCGCCCGCTACTGGCAGCGCCCGGCCTGCGCGGTGCTGTTCGACGTTCCCCTCGAGCGCCGCCGCCGACTGAACGGGTCCCGGGAGCGGGTCGTCCCGGACCACGTCCTGCTCGACCAGGAGCGCCTGCTGCCCACCGCGGAGCAGCTGCGCGCCGAGGGCTTCACCTCCGTCGACCGCGTCACCGTCTCCAGCCCGGCCTGCCTCGAACCGGCCCGCGCCGGCCGCTGACCCGCCCCGCCCCGTCCCGCTCGTACTCGCCATCTCCAGGAAGGACAGCACGATGAACACCACCACCCCCGCCTCCACCGTCCCGGCCGCGCCCGCCCCGGTGCTCGCCTCCGCCACCCAGTCCATCGCCCGCCGGGGCCTGTTCGCCGAGCAGCCCCTCGTCGTCGGCGACAAGTCCCAGGAGTGGGCGCTGTGGCTGACCGCCATGGACGAGGTCATCCCGATGCCCAGCCTCGGCGAGGCCCTGATGGAGGCCGCCGAGCACAACGCGGTCGCCACCGACCTGGACGACGGCAGCCCGTTCAACGCGGTCGTGCACGCCGTGGTGCTGCACCACGGCAAGGCGTGGCGCCGCCCGCGCCAGGCCCGCACCGCCAGCGTCCGCCCGCACGTCGTCCACTCCGCGTGGTGCGCGATCTGCGACGAGCCGCTGGACGACGAGTACGGCTACTACGAGTCCCCCAAGGACGTCGTCGCCGTCGCCCGGGACCGCGACTGGAAGACCCTGCCCGGAGGCGAGTTGATCTGCCCCCAGACCGACCCCGCCCACCTCACCGCCGAGCACACCCTCGCCACCCGCACCACCGCCCCCGCCATCAAGGGGCAGGACACGCTCGACCTGCCCACCGCCCCGGCCCCCGCCCGGGCCAGCAGCGAGGCCGGCGAGGAGTACCCGGTCGGCCGCTACCTGATCGGCGCCCGCCTGAACCGCGCCCCCGCCGCCCCGGCCGCCACGCCCGCGCCCGCGGCCGCCGCGCCGGACAGCGGCACCGGCTACCTCACCCAGATCTCCGAGCGCACCAACCGGCTCACCGCCGAGGACCTGCTCACGGTCCTGGCCGACGTCCCCGGCCACGCCGTGGTGGAGATGGCCGGCTACCCGCTCAGCCACGCCGAGTACAGCGGCGGCGTCCTCGACCTGCACGCCTGACCCCGCCCCGCACCCGCGTCACCTGACCCCGCATCACCGGCCCGGCCGCACCCCGCGGCCGGGCCGACCCTTCACCCCGAACGGAACCCACCGTGAAGCTCCGCCTGTCCGTCGCCGCCCTGACCGACTCCGTCTCCTACACCGCCCGCGCCCTGCCCGCCCGCCCCCCGGTCCCGGTCCTGTCCGGCATGCTGCTGACCGCCACCACCGGCACCCTGCACCTGGCCGCCTCCGACACCGAGGTCTACACCGCCGACACCACCTCCGCCGAGGTAGCCGACGAGGGCCAGGCCGTCGTCCCCGGCCGCCTGCTCGCCGACATCTGCTCGCGCTTGCCCAAGGGCGCCGACGTCGACCTGGAGCTGGTGGACAAGGGCACCCGCCTGTCCGTCGCCTCCCGCGCCGCCCGCTTCACCCTGCCGGTGCTGCCGCTGAACGAGTACCCGGCGCTGCCCGCCCTCCCCGGCGCCGTCGCCACCGTCCCCGCCGAGGCCCTCGCCCACACCGTCGCCCAGGTCGCCATCGCCGCCTCCACCGACCAGACCCTGCCCGCCCTCACCGGCATCCAGCTGCGCCTGGAGGGCGAGCGGCTGCTGCTGTCCGCGACCGACCGCTACCGCATCGCCCGCCACGCACTCGCCCTGACCATCACCGGCCCGGTGCCGAAGAAGGGCGCGGCGAAGCGCCGCAAGCCCGAGCCGAGCGAAGGCCCGGACCCGGCCGCCAAGGACGCCGCCCCGCAGGCACTGGTGCCCGCCCGCGCCCTCTCCGAGGCCGCGCGGTCGCTGGACGGCGAGCACGCCCTCACCCTGCACTGGTCGGAGGGCCTGTTCGGCCTCTCCACCCCCGGCGGGCGCAGCTACACCACCCGCATCCTGTCCGGCTACGCCTACCCCAAGACCGACGTCCTCCTGGAGGACATCGGCGCGGTGGCGACGTGGACGCTGCCCGTCGCCGAGACCGCCGCCGCCCTACAGCGCGTCGCCCTGGTCGCCACCCGCAACACCCCCGTGCTGCTCGTCCTGGACGGCGCCACCGTGCGCATCGAGGCGGGCTCCGGCGACGACGCCCAGGGCAGCGACCGTGTCTCCGTCAACGCGGCCGGGGAGCTCGGCGACGGCTTCGCCATCGGCTTCAACCCGGGCTACCTCGCGGACGCGCTCAAGGCGCTGGACGCCCCCGAGGCCGAGCTGTACATCCGCAAGGCCGACAAGCCCGTCCTGCTGCTGCCCCGCCTCGGCGAGGGCGCCCAGACGCCCTACCAACACCTGCTGATGCCCGTCCGCCTCTCCGGCTGACCACCCCTCAAGAGCCAGGACGGCCCTGCCGCGAGCGGACCGCCGCCGCCGGCCCCGGACCACCCGCCCACCCGGGCGGGCGTCGCCGGGACTCGGCGCGGCTGCCCGGTCACCCCGACCGCAGCCCACCCAACTGGAAGGACACCACCCCATGGACAACCTGCCCCGCCTGGCCGCCGCCCCCTCCGAGTCGCTCGTCGCCGTCCACGGCGTCATCACCCACGCCTCCAACAACAGCTACCCGCGCACCCTGACGATCAGCGACGAGAGCGGCTCCATCACCGTCACGGTCTCCAGCCACGCCGCCGGCGGCCTAGTCGTCAACAACGGCCAGGCCCACCTGACCGGCACCCGCGCCACCGTCCTGGGCCTGCGCGTGGACGCCACCAACGTCACCGCCTCCAACATCGACCTGGACGCCGAACCGCTCACCGTCACCGGCCTCATCACCGCCGTCGCCCACGCCTCCACCGGCGCCGCCCTGCCCGCCGCCGCCCTCCTCGCCCTGCCCGCCGCCCCGGCCGACACCCGCCGCCGGTGACCTACCCCACCGAGCGCCGCGGCCTAGCCGCCGCGCTGCGCATCCTCCTCCACCGGCTGCGCCCCGGCCGCCGGGAGCCCGCCGACCCGGACCCGGAGGACTGGGGCGACGACCCCACCGGCGCCTGGTCGCCCGACACCACCACCAGGACCACCGAGTGACCGACCAGAGCGACCGCGACCGCTACCGCGACCCGGACCCCGAGGTCGACCGCGAGCTGCAGGCGCACCTCCTCGACCTGGACCAGCTCCTGGCCGACGCCCGGCGCTACCGGGACGACCTGCACCGCGGACCCGCCCGCCCCCACGACGCCGACCGCTTGGCCGACGTCGCCGCCCGACTCTCCCGCCAGGCCCACCGCATCACCGGCCTGCGCGACGGAGCCCGCCGAGCAGACCGCACCTGACCACCCGCCAGCCACCGGAGCCGGACCGCCCGAGCGCGATCCGGCCCCGGCCTACACCCACACCTGAACCCGAACCCGAACCCGATGGAGGATCACCGCTCTTGTCCGGCACCGTTGTCCCCTACTGCTCCGAGTCCGCCGCCACCCAGGCCGTGGGCATTGACTTCGACTTGACGCTGATCGCGCACGACAGGGGCTGGCAGGATGGCCGCATCTACGGGGAGCCGATCCCCGGGGCACTGGAAGCCCTTCGCGCCCTCCTCGAGCTGCGCGCGGTCTTCGTCGTGACGGCCAGGGGCCGTGAACACCACGCCAACATCGCCGCCTGGCTGACCGGCCACGGCTTCGACGCCGAGGTCGACAACGACCCCGACCGCTCCCACTGGACCACCCGCCACATCCTGCTCGTCACCAACAAGAAGCTCGGCGCGGCCTGCTACATCGACGACCGCGCCGTCACCTTCTCCGGCGACTGGTCCGAGGCCCTCGCCACCGCCCTCCACCGCATGGCCCTCACCACCGACCCCGCTCAGGGAGAGCGCCCGTGACCACCGAAGCCACCACCGACACCGACCCCGACGAGCGCCTCGACCAGAACCTGATCGAGGCGCTCAACCACACCGCGGGCGACGTCGGCCGCACCGACCAGAAGGCCGGCGTCCTCCTCGGCCTGGACGGCGTCCTCGCGGCCGCCGTCGCCATCCTCGCCCAGGCCCACGGCGCCAGCCTGGCCGTCATCGCCCCGGCCGCCGCACTGCTCCTGGTCGCCACGATCCTCGCCGTGCTCGTCGTCCGCCCCCGGAGCGAAGTCCGCCCCGTCGGCGACCAAGAGCGTTCCTCCCCCGTCTACTGGTCCGGCCTCACCCACGAGCAGCTGCGCGCCGCCCTCCGCCCGGACCGACGCCTGCACCGCCTCAGCGACCTCTCCGCCATCTGCAACCGCAAGATGATCCTCTTGCGGTGGGCCTCCGACACCTCCATCGCCGCCCTGGTCGCGCTCGCCGCAGCCGCCCTCATCACCGCCGCCGTCTGACGCCCCGACATGACGAAGGCCCGCGTCCCACTCGGATTCACCGAGTGGGACGCGGGCCTTCGTCATGTCGGGGCTAGCCTTCGCCAGATGACTCAAGAACCTTCGTGGCGAGCGCGTCAGCAAGCCTGTAGGCATCGTCGATGCTGAGTGCAGAGAAGATGGCCTGAGCGAGTTCGTCTATGGTCAGAGCGGCCAGATCGACGAGCGTTGGCGCGGGCGTACCAGTGGCCCCGGCGGACCGCTTAGGAACAGGACGGTCAGCTGTGGAGGCCGGGTTAACCGCGGTAAATTCTGCGGTTGTCCCCGGCGCTCGGTCTTCCTGCATTCCGAGGGCTGCCGGAGCTGACATCCCGGCGGCCGACGGCCGGGCACCGGAATTAACCGCGGTAAATTCCGCAGCCTCCTGCACCTGGCCCTCGGACGTGCCGTTTGCGTCGGCCGCCTGATCGACGGCCGCGCTCTGCCGGCCTGCGGCCTTCTTCGCCGAGTCCCCGCGTTCGATGTCGGCCAGACGCATCAGCTGCTGCTCGGCCGTCAGCTCCTCGATGTCCTTGACCGCACCGAGGCGTCGGGCCCGTCGGATCGAGAGGCCGGACTCGTCACCGGCCGCGTGGGCCCGCACCATCGCCTGCAGGTCGGGATGCAGCTTCAGTAGGCTCTTGCGTTGCGAGATCCATGCGCCGGTCCAGCCCTCCGCCTCGGCGGCGGCCTTCGCGGTCGGATACTCGGCGACGATCGCCATGACCGCCTTGGCCTCCTCGATCGGGTCGAGGTCCTTGCGTTCGACGTTCTCGTCGAGAGCAGCTCGCAGCAGCGCAGCCCGGGACCGGGCGACGGTGTCGTTCACCGCACACGCCAACTCCGCGCGCCCGAACTCCACCGCAGCGGCGTGCCGTCGACAGCCGTTCACCACGATGAAGTCGCTACCGCGTAGCTGCTCCGCCTCGTCCGGGTAGAGCAGCAGGTACGCCGCGCGGGTCACCACGAGCAGGCTCTGCCGCTGAATCTCGGCGATCGAGCTCAGGTCGGACAGGTCGCCGACCCCGTCTCGCGGGTTGTGCGGGTTAGGTGCCAGCCGAGCGGTCTTGACGTAGATCAGCCGATCCGGGGCGCCGTTGTCGACGGCCCCCTGCGCCTCCTGCTCCTTGGCGGCAACGGGCGGCTTGCCTAGCAGATCCGCGACGTTCACACGACGGCCGGCCATCAGGAGTTCCTCCCGTCACGGGCCCGGGCGATCCGCAGCTGCATCTCCAACGCCAGGTTGCTGAAGTCCGCCTGGCACTCCTGCGCGGTGCGGCTCTTGGCATACTGCGTGACGACCTGACCGAGCGCGGCGGCCTTGGAGTGCAGCTTGTAGTGTCGGATCACGGTGTTCGCGAGCGGCCAGCCGTTGTCTCGCACGAACTGCTTCGTATCGTCCCGGTCGCCTTCGCCGTCGCGCGGGTCCCAGTTCGAGACCACCACGGTGAACGGGATGCCGCGGGGCTTGATGACTTCTTCGATCGTCTCGGCCGTGGGTTTCCAGCCGAGCGATTCGGTCTCGATAGGGACTATCACGTGGTCGGCGTTGTCCAACGCGGCTCGGATCGAGTCCGCGACACGCCCCTCGCCGAGCGGGTCTCCAGAGTTCTCATCGCGGGCCTCCGGCGGAGTCCAGCCCGGCGTGTCCACGATGACGATGTCCACCGCGGTCGCCTCGCGCAGCCGCTTCAAGTCGTCCAGGTCGTTGTACGCCTCGGCGAAGATGAAGGGGAGATCGTCGCCGACCCGCTCCGCCCACCACGCGCTGGAGCCCTGAGGGTCGAGAGAGACAGCCGCGACCGGCGCCAGCACACCGTCCTGGGCAGCCCCCTTGTCCGGGGCGAGGACCGCTGCGGTGGTCGCGGCCAGGTTCACCGTGATCGTGGATTTCCCGATGCCGCCCTTGCGATTGAGGACGACGATCACTGTTGCCATGGATTCAGTTCCTTGATCCGTTGACTTCCCAGGTCACCCTGGTACTTCGGAGTCCGTCGACTTCCCGGCGGGTGCCGGTACTTCGGACCGGCCCAGCATGTCAGACACCACCGAGGACGCCGAACCACCCCACAGGCGCGGCGTGCCGGGCCAGAATTAACCGCGGTTAATTCTGGCCCGGCACGCCAACTGGCTGGGCGTCACCCACGAGGGCAGGGGCGGATCAGATGGCGTTCAAAGAGGCGGCGCAGGCCGTGTTCCGGGTGCTGGCCGGAGACCGTGACACCCACCCCGACCCATACCTGGAGCTGCTGCGCTTGGGCGCGGAGCACGAGGACATCGAGGCCCAGCGCCTGGAGGTCACACTCGCCGTCCCTGGCGCCCTGGTCACCGGCACCGTGATCTCGCCTGAGGTGTGGCGGAAGCTGTTCATGAAGGAGCTGGACGACTACGACCTCGCCCGCGCGATCCGCACCGCTCACGGCCGGATCGCCGACGACGCCGACGACGGCAAGAAGCGCCCACCGGACCGCCGACACCTGCACCTGCGCGACGTCACCGTCCGGGACGGCCGCACCGTCCACACCCTGCCATCCTGGCGCGGCCCCCTTGCCGCAGTCTCCGGCTGGACCCTCGGCCGCCCCAACCAGGACTGAGCCGTGGTGACCGGGAACACCATCCCGGTGCGGGTGTGCGCGCTGCTGGTCGACCCCGACGGCCGGGTGTGCGTAATCCGCCGTCACCGCCCTGACGGCGTCCAGTACTCGCTGCCCGGCGGTCTCGCCGCGGACGGCGAGCAGCCGACCGACGCGCTGTGCCGGGAGCTGTGCGAGGAGCTCGGCCTGGACCTGGCCGCCGTCGACGTCGACCCAGTCCCGCGGTTTGAGCAGCACCAGGCCACCACCCGCCCGGGAGACAGCCGGCTGTTCCTCCGCCGTCACCTGGTCCACGTCCTCCACATCCCGCGACCGCTCGCCGAGGACGTTGCCCTGGTCGAACTCGACGCCGCCGACACCACCGAAGTGCTCTGGCTGGCCCCGGCCGATCTGGCCGGAGCGCACCTCTACCCGGACGTCGGCGAATACCTGGTCGACGCCGTCACCACCCAGGCCGTGTCCGCGGCCGCCGCGCCAGTGCTGCTGGCTCCGATGACGGGCGCCACCCACCTCTGGAGGTGACCCGGCCCTGGAGCGGTCAGGGGCGCAACCCGAAGAGAGAGCGCCACCCGCGCCGCTGGCCCTGCGTTGGCGAAGGAACCAGGGGAGGCTGCCCGGGAGCGGGCGGGTACGCGGGCGGCGGCGGCATCGGCCCGGGGGAAACAGCTGCGGCGGGCAGGTAGACGGAGTCCTCCGGCAGCTGCTCGCCGTCCGACTGGCTCGTCTCCTGCGCCTCCGGCTCGGGGCGTTCCTCCGGCAAGGGTGGCCGGTGCGGCCGCGACCCGGGTACGGCCGCGGCAGATGCCGGGGGATCCGGCGGGGCGGCGGGCGGCGCTGGCGGCTCCGGCGGCGCTTCCGCTGCTGGCATGGGGAGGGGCGCCGTAGGTTCCGCAGGCGGCGTCGGCCGGTGGCGCTCCTGGTAGAGAGCGGCGGCCTGGGAGCGCCGGGAGCGCCACCGGCCGCGCTGGGACTGCTCCAGGCGGTTCATCAGGTCGTTCGCGGTGGCCAGGGAGAACAGGCCGCGGGTGCGGGTGAGCTCGGCGAAGGCGACCGGTGCGAGACCCCAGCGGGTGGCGTCCGGCGCGGGGACGGGGTGGCTGATGCGCCAGTCCCGGCGGAAGCCGCGGCGCCAGTCGGGGAAGTTCCAGTCCTCTTCGGAGCGCTGCTCGTGGTCGAAGTCGTGGACGCCGTATGGAACCAGGACCTGCTGGCCGTCGAGGAAGTAGACGCGGCCGGCTGCGGCGAGGATCGCGAGCTGCTGCTCGGTCGGGGCGATCGTCGCGTGCCGGGCCTTGGCCAGGCCGCGCGGCAACACGTCCAGGTCGGCCAGGCGCGCGGCCTGCAGCGAGTCCTTGGCCCAGAACCAGACGTGCCGGGCTCCGCCACCGTAGCGGGCCTTCACCGCCTGGATCCGCTGCTCGACCTCGCCCGCGCCCACGGGACGCCTCGGCCGCTCCACGACCAGGACTTCGTTGCCGTCTCCGCTCACCACCACGGCGGGCGGGAGTACGCCGCGGCCAGCCGGAACACCGGCGCCCGCGTCGAACGGCGCCTCCAGGACGCAGCGCACCCCGGGCCAGGCCCGCGTGATCCGCTGCTGGAACTCGATGACGATCCGGCCGTCCGCCTCCAACTGCTCGCGTACCGCAGGCGCGGCCGCGCAGTCCGCGCCGCTGGTGTGGGAGAAATAGGGGGAGACCTTGGAGTCGGGGCGCGCCCCTTTGAGCATCAGGTTCTCCCGGCACGCCCAGCACACGTACCGGCCTCCGGCCAGGCCCGGCGCCAGCCCGATGGTGCCGCATGTCAGGTCGACCCAGTCGCGGGTCGCCTTGTCGAACACCCAAGACACGGACGCCTCGTCTCCCATGGCACGGATCATGCCCGGGCCGAGCCGCCGACGTACGGCGTTCACCGAACTCCGCCCCCTGCGTAGGGCGCACTGTCCGGGTACAGCCGATCCGCCGGGGCAGTTCTCCCGTTCCCCCGTCGGATTTCCGCGCCCGGTGTTTGACTACAGCGCAGGGCAATCCCCGTGACACGAGGAGTAGTTGAATGGGCTTCGCCACCACGTACCTCACCAAGGCGGAAGTGCAGGACCTCCTCGGTATCACCTCCTTTGGCATGTGGCGCCTGCCCCGCCAGCACCCGGACTTCCCCGCGCCCGCGAAGAACGTGCACCACCGCTCCGTCGACGACCCCGACGCGCAGCACTGGGACGCCACCGCCGTCTACGTATGGGCTGCCACGACGTCCCAGTTCCGCCAGCGCGGCGCCCTCTTGGAGCGCCCGCTGCCCGACCGGCCCGGGACGGGACGATTCCTCGGCCACCGCGACACCGCCCACGGACCCGCCACCGACTGGGACACGGTCGTCGGCGTCGTCCGCTTGCTCCACACCACCGAACGCGGAGCGGCAGCGGGCATGGCCGGCGACCTGGCCGCCGAACGCGGCCACGGCATCACCGTGGTTTGTTCTCTGTTCGGCGACATCGCCCACGGCGGCCCCGCCCTGGTCGCCGCCGACACCGCCCGGCCCCGCATCGAGTACGAAGCCGACTGGTCCGTTGTGGTGCAGCTCGCCGGCCAGCCCCTGCCCTGGTGGCCCGGCGCCCTGCGCCGCCCCGACGTCATCTGGCAGTGGTCCCCGGGAGCCGAGGTCCTCACCGTCCAGCTGCCAGCCGACGACCGCGAGGTCGCGCTGCAGCGAGCAGTGCGCAACCCCGCCTTCACCGCGCGCCCGCGCGGTGCTGACCGACATGGCCCGCTCCATCCGCAACGACCGCATCGACGCAGTCCGGTCGGAGATTATGATCTTCGGCGAGGTCCGTCCCTGGCACACCTCGTCTCCGCTGGTGATCGCCGCCGAGCCCGACACCCAGGGACACCCCCTCGGCACCGCCGTGGAGGACGGCCCGCTGCGGCCCGGCTGGGCCGAGGTCGCCCACAGCAACCAGCCGGACGCCGTGGCGGCCCTGCACGTGGCTCTCGGCCGCAATGCCGACCTGCTGCCCTACGGCAGCTTCACCGACCTGCGGGTGAGCGGCAGCCCCACCGTCGAGCGGTGGGTGCGGCGGCTCGCCCTGTGCGACCCCACAGCCGGCCACGCCACTCTTGCCGAGGGCAAGCAGGTCGAGGCCTTCTTCACCGACCCCCTCACCGACATGCCGGTCGTCCGCACCAAGGACGACGACAACCCCAGCCGCGCCCAGTGGCTGTTCTACGCCCCGTGGTCCCTTCCGGCCGGCCGGGGTGAACTGGCGTCCGTCGTTCTCGACGGGGCGGTGTGGATCACCACTACCGACGGCCTGGTCCACCCCGCCCCATGCCTTCCCGGCGAGCACCTGTGGTGGGGCGACGGCTGGGGGGACCGCGCCACCGAACTCGCGCACGTCGTCCACCTGCTGCTGGACGACCTCTCGGCGCGGATTCCCGCCCACCGCCACTGGCAGGACGCCCCGCCCGGCCTGACCGCCTTGTTCAACGCGCAGCCGAAGTCCGGCCCGGGCACGGAGCTCGGCCGGGCCGCGCTGTTGCACGCCAGGATGACGCCGACGCCGCAGGGCTACTGACCGGTGCGAAAGAGCCGGGATCCGACCGGGTCCCGGCGTCCCTCTTCCCCGCTGTCAGCGGCCACTGCCCCGTTGCCGGCGCCGCTCGGTGACGAGGTCGTGCCAGCGTTCGCGGACGGTCTCCTCCGGGACGAGCCACTGTGTGCGGGAGGGGCGGGGCAGGGGGCGGCCGGCCATGAAGTGGGCGATGTCGAGGTAGTAGGCGAAGTCGCCGCCTGCGGTGGCCTGGTCGAGGCGGGTCAGGGTGGCGGTCAGCTCGTCCTGGTCGTCGCGGGCGGCGTGGTGGAAGGCGAGCGCGGTTTCCAGCAGGGGGATGAGCCACGGGAGGCCGGCGACGTCGATCTGGGTGCGCAGGACGGCGGCGCGGTCGTTGAGGCTGCGGCCGGTGGTGCCGGCGTCGGCGATCAGGGCGGCGACGTGGACGTGCAGCACGGTGGCGCGCTGGTCGAGCGGCTCCAGGTACTGGCGGGCCAGGGCGATCTCCTCGGCGGCCCGGTCCGGGTCGGTGAAGGCGGTGACGACGGTGAGGCGGACCTGGGCGATGGCCCTCTCACCTGGCGCCGCGTGCTGTTCGGCTTCGGCCCGCCCGTCCAGCAGGGCCTGGGTGGCCGCGGCGAAGTCGCCTTGCGGCCACAGGATGTCGCCGCGCACCCGGTGGCGGCGGCTCTTCCAGGTCAAGGTGGAGGCGGCGGCGAGAGCGGCGGGGAAGTCACCAGCGATGCGGGCGAGGTTGGCGATCCCGCGCTGGGCCTGGCCGGCGAGACGGCCGCCCGCTGCGGCGACCTGCTGCATGCCCTCGAGGGAGGCCGCGGTGCGGCCGAGGTCCTTGTCGGCCTTGGCGAGGTAGTAGCGGGCGAGCTGGGCAAGTTCGTCGGAGAGCAGGCCGCCCTCCAGGACGGCGGCCAGGCGGCGGGCGGTGTGGGCGCGGTGTTCGTGTTGGCGCCGGCTGATGGCGGTCAGCAGGTCGGTCAGGGCGTCGGCGGGCGTATCGGCCCCTTCGCCCGCAGCGGCGTCCCGGGCCCGGGCGGGGGGCGCGATCGGCTCCCACACGGAGTCGTTGGTGTAGGCGAAGGCGGCGTCGGTGAGCCAGCCGAGGTCGTCGAGGCGGTGGTCGCGGGCCAGCCGCAGGCCCTGGCGCAGACAGGCCACCAGCCAGGCCCGGTCCTGGGCGGGGGCGCGGGTATGACGCCACTGCTCACCGAGGGCGGCCAGCGCCCGCACCGCGGCCCGGTGCCAGTCGGCATCGGTCCAGCGGTCGGGGGTGGCGGTGTCGTCGGTGCGCAGGGCGGCGCGGATGGCGCCGTGCAGATGGTAGGGCCAGATCGCGTAGGGATCTTCGCTGATCATGGGCCGCTCCACGAGCCGGCGGGCGGGCGCCTGGTGGGCCAGGCCTGCGGCCTGGGTGGCGAGATCGACGTCGAAGGCGTCCAACAGGGAGGCGGAGCGCAAGACGTGGCGTTCGTCGGGGGTGAGGTCGGACAGGGTACGGGCGATCAGCGCGGGGAAGGTGTGGTCGAAGTCGGCCGGTACGGGGGTGCGGTGGGTGCGCCGGATCTCCAGGAAGCGGGCGACGGCCAGGTCCAGGTGCAGGGGAAGGCCGTGCGAGCGCTCGGTGATGACGGCGCGGATTTCCGCGGGGATAAGCGGTGCGCCGTCGCGGGTCAGGCGGATGGCGAGGTAGTGGTCGCAGTCAGCGGGGGAGAAGTCGCCGAGCAGGTGCTGCCGGACGCCGCCCGCCGTTCGGGCCGGCTGCTGCCCGCGCGGTGCGAGGTGAGGCCACGCCGCGGGACCGGTGTGGTCGAGCTGCCCTTCTAGGGCGTTCTCGCCCCAGGCGAGGCGATTACGGCCGGCGATGACGAAGAAGCAGTTCGGCATCAGCCACACCAAGCGCTGCAGCAGCCGCTCCAGGTCGCGGTGCCGGTCGGCGGTGTCCTCGAAGGTGTCCAGCAGGACGACGGGCACCACCGCCTTCTTCGCAGGCAGTCGGCTGATCTCCCACGCCAGCAGGTGCGGGTAGTAGGAGAGCGACTCCAGGTCGGGTTCAGCTTCCAGCAGGGCCGCGGTGCGGGCGGCCCCGGCCAGGGCGCGCGCCAGCTCGCGGCGCTCGCGCAGCGCGTTCACCAGTGCGGTGGCGACCTGCCCGGCGGCCGAGCCGACCAGGCCGGGCAGCTGCAGAGCCCCGGCGATCTGGCCGACCGCCTCGCCGAGCTGGCCGGGCAGCAACTGCCCGACCTTCCCCATCAGCCCGGTGCGGCGGATGTACTCCTCCAGCGGCTCGCCGGGGTGCTGTGCATCCCAGTAGCGGCGTAGCGCCAGGTCGAAGCCGGGCATCGGCAGGCCGACGGCGCCGGCGAGGGCGAGGCGGACGGTCAGCACGACCCGCTCGAAGTCGGAGCCGGTGCTCGCGGAGCGGGACAGGTCGATGCGCACCGGCAACAGCCGCTCGCCCGCCCCCAGGCCGGCGCCCCACTGCCGGGGCCGCTCATCGGCGGCGGCGAGGGAGGCTTCGAGCTTGCGCAGCAGGGTGGTCTTCCCGACACCGCCGACGCCGTGGAAGGCGATCACGTTGGTCCGCGGCGCCTCCAGGTCCTCGACGTCGAAGCCGGGAGCCGCGACGGTGCGCAGGTGTTCTTCGACAGCTGTGGCCACCAGGGCCCACTGCTGCTGGCGGTTGGTGAACGCCTCGGCGCTGTCGACCGGGTCGTTGGAGCTGAACAGCGCGCGAAGGTCGGCCACGGAAGTCCCCCCAGGACATGTCACTTGAGGCCAATTTAGGTGATGGACCAGGTCAAGGGGCAGGATCGAGCGGAAAGGGCCGGGAACGGGCCACTGACGGGCCCGCCCGGGCGGTCGGCGGCACCGCCCCGGGCCGAGACCGTTCCAAGCCATCGAGGTGGTCCACCGTGCACACTCCTCCCTCCGCAACGCCCTCCTCCCCTGAGGGCGACAGCGCATCCATCGAGGCGGCCCAGGCGGCCGTCGGCGCTGTCATCGCCTGGTACGGCCGCGAGATGATGACCGCCCGGCGCGCCGGTGACCAGCAGCGCCTGGCGGAGCTGGCGGAGCAGCTGCAGGTGTGCGGCGAGGACCGGGAGCGGCTTGGCGAGGCCGGGACCGGAGAGATCACCCGGATCGCAGAGCTGTACACCGAGCGTCTGCTGGCCCTGCAGGCCGACAGCAGCTGAGATCTCGGCCGAGACCGTGCTGCCCGCCCGGTCAGTCGACGGCGTCTAGGGTGGTCTCGAGCCCGGCCTTCTCCGCGATGGCCTCGAGCGGCTTCCGGTGCATCCAGTAGCGCAGGCGCAGCGTGCCGTCGTTGGTGACCTGGTACGCCTCTGGCAGGCCGAAGGCCTGGACGAGGCCGCCAGCGAGGATTGCGGTTGCCGCGAGGAGTTCGGGTCCGTCCTCGGCCAGGTCGTCGATCGAGAAGACGGCACCCGTGCGCGGTTGCCGTTCGGGCTGCTGCTCGCTGATCGGGCCGGGCCAGCCGCGGTCCTGGACCAGGATCGTCGGGTGGTCGGGCCCGATGGGGAAGAGGGTGGCCTGAACTGTGGCGTTGCCGCCGGCGGCCGCGCGGTCGCGGGCATGGCGAGCCAGGAGTCGCAGGCCGCCCCAGACGGCGTTGACCAAGGTCTCGTCGTTGACCTGGGCTGCATCGACGCTGCCGGCAGTGTCGTGCGGATCAAGCTGGATGGTGGTGCGTGGGGTGGTGGTGGCCGCGAAGGTGCCCGCTCCGCTCTCGTAGAGGTGACAGGCCAGGTGACTTGCACGGGTGCCCCGGTGGTTGCCGGCGGCGCGCAGGTGACCGGTGCCGACGGAGGCGCGCAGCCACGAGACGCCGAACGGGATGCCGTACGGATCGGTGTGAAGAACGCTCTTCTCGAAGGCTTTGAACGCCTTCGTGTCGAGGGTGAAGCCTCCGGGGACGTCTGGCACGAGGGAGAGCACCACGTAGCGGTGCTTGTCCGTGTCGAGCCAGCCTGTCAGCTGCTCCGCGCTGGCGGCCGCGACGTCGTGCCGGCTCTGGGCCCCCAGGCCCCGGTTGCGGTAGGCGGTGGCGACCTCCGGCTCCGACATGTACGCCGTGGTGGCGCCGTTCCTCCGCGGATAGCGCAATCCGTTGTTGACCAGCACGGCGTGGGGAGCTATCGGGCTGGGCGGCACTGAGATGAGGTAGAAGCCGTGGTCTTCGCGTTCGGGTGCGGCTACGGGGTAGATGTCGAAGGTCGGCAGCGGCGAGACGAGACCCGCGACGATCTGGCGCATCCGGCCGACCTCGTTGTCACTCAACGTCACCCCAGGCGTGCCGCTGGCCCGGGCCTGATCGTCCTCCTCGACGCCGAGGACGATCACGCCACCTGCGGTGTTCGCCATCGCGGCGACGTCCCCGGCCAGGCTGCGCCGGTCTTCGTCCTTGCCGCCGTAGAGCGTTGCTTTGAAATCGAGGTCGAAGTGCTCGGTCGCCTTCGCGGTTTCGAGTGCGGCGACCTGCTGGTGGGAGACGTTGTCGAGCCGGGCGCCGAAGAGGCCTTCCAGGCGCCGGGAGCGGTGAGCAGCCATAGCCGATTGTGGCACCCAGCTACCTGAGTTTGGCACCGACTTTCCACATACGGCGGCCGTGGGCCGGTGCCCGGCGACCAGGCGCTTCTCAGCTTCCCGGACGGGCCGGCAGGGCGAGCGCTGCCGTAGGTCGCTCTAGCTGCCGCGGCCGCCGTGCGGCAGGCATGAGCGGCAGGGCCAAGGAGCCGATGGCGACCAGGTCGTCGCGGTACTGGGGCATCGCGGCATGCAGTTCCCGCTGGACAGCCCAGAACTGGGCGGCTTCCTGCTCGGTGTACCGGCGCTGCTGTTCTGCGAGCAGCGCCAGCGCCCCGGACCCGCGCTCTGACGGCCTCCCGCCGCTCGTGGGTCGGCTGCTGTAGAGGGCACTGGTGTCGCGCCGCATCACCGTGATCTGGTCGACCAGCGCCAGCTCCTCGGCGGCCGCGACGACGTCGGGCAGCACCCTGTAGTGCGCGTCGTGGCCGTAAGCGGTGGTGAACCGGCCGGGGACGCCGAGCCGGGTCACTTGGGCGTAGCGGTGGGCGGTGCCCTGGCGGGAGTCGGAGGCACGTACGGCCAGGACTAGCAGCTCCACCCGGTAGCCGGCCTGCCGGAACGTCTGCGCCTGGGCGGCGAACCCGGCGGGGTCGGAGGGGGTGGTCTCGATGACGAGGTTCCCGCGGCGCTCGCGCACGTACGCCTCGGCCCGCGCCTGCCAGGCCCGGTAGTCGGCGCGGATCGGCTCGGATGCGCGGCGCGGGTCGGAGCTCAGGAGCTGGAGGTAGTCGGGGTGCAGGACCTTGAAGTCGTCGCCTGCCAGGTGCACCGGCCGGTTCATGCTGCGGCGGACCAGGTGGGCGGCTCTCGTCTTGCCCGCGCCAGGCTGGCCGACGACGTAGACCACGACCGGGCGGTCCTGCGCGGTGACCGTGTTCAGCAGGACCGGCACGACCATCGCCTCGAAGACGAACTCGTGCTCGTCGGCGGAGAGCCGGTGGTAGTCGACTCCGGGCGCCCGGGTGAGCGGCTGGGCAGTGCGGCGCACCCGTTCGGCCAGCGCGGCGGCCCGCTCGGCGTCCCGGCCAACGGCCAGCGCCCAGTCCGCGGGGAGGCGGGGGTCGTGGGCGCGGCGCTCGCAGGCGGCCAGCTGGCGCCGGAAGCGGCCGGTGGCTGCGGCGTCCCACGGACGGGTACGCTCGGCCACCACGGCCCGGGCCGCCCGCGCGGGGCGGACCCAGCTCCCATCGGAGCCGAGCTCGTTGGCGTACACGCTCTCCAACGCCGTGCCGGTGCCGCGGCGCACCACGAACACCATGTCGGCCAAGTGCCCGCTCTCCACCGCGAGGAGCGTCGTCACCAGCGCGGCGGCGCAGTTGTCGTGGTTGTCCCAGCCTACGTAGCGGGCTCGGCCATCCACGGCCAGGTCCACGTAGCGCTCCAGCACGCCGAGCTGGCTGAGTGCCTCCGGAACGGCCAGGGCCACGATCTCGACGCGGTACCCGGCCCGCCGGTACGCGGCGATCTCGGCCAGGAACTCCTCCGGGCGGCCCATCGGCGCCTCCACCACCGCGTCTAGGCCATCACGCCGCAGCCGCTTCTCCACCCGTTCCTTCCACCCGTAGGTGTCGGCGCGCACCCGCACCCCGGCGGTGCGCACATCCTCGGTGAGGAACCGCGGGTAATCGGGGTGGACGGCCTTGTAGGCGTCGCGGTCCACCCGCACCGCACCGCCCCGGTGGGCGAGCGCCGCGTGCACCAGATCCACGACGAGCGTCTTGCCGCTGCCGGCCTGCCCGGCCACGAACACCACCACCGGCCGCTCCTGCGGCACCGCCGTACGCAGCACGGTGGGCAGGATCTCCTCGGCGAGGATGCGCGCACCGCATTCGGTGGAAAGCCGGTCCCCCGGTCCGTCTGCGGGCGGCACCTACGCCTCCAGGCGGGGGTCGTCGATGTCGACGGTGGCGACACCGGGCGGGTACAGCTCCTGGCGGGCCGTCAGGATCAGATGCTGCATCGGCCGCGCCGGGGTCGGCAGGCTCGCCGCGATGGCGTGGGCCAGATCAGGCCCCCCGTAGCCGTCCCGGACCATGGACGCCACCACCACGGCCGTGCCCGCGTCCAGCGCCTCGAACTCCAGCGAGGGCAGCGCCAGGACCGCGTGCGCGGCACCCTCATCCTTGATCTCCGCCTCGATCAGGCATAGCACCGGCACCAGCAGGTGCTGGAACGGACTGTGCAGCGCGGCGTCCACGATCCGGTGAAGGCGCTCATGACCGGCGGCGAGCGCCGCCAAGGCGCTCGAATCCAGAATGATCACGCGCTGCGCCTCGGGGCGAGCTTGGCGCGGGTGTCGGCCGCGGCAATGTTGTAGACCCGTTGCAGCAGGTCCGGACCCCGGTCCAACTCCGGGTCTGTGAGGGTCATCCCGAAGTGCTCCCGCAGCAGCCGACGGCCCTCGGCGACGCGCTCGGCGATCTGCTCCGCGGTGGGCTGCTGCTCCACCAGCAGGGCCACCTGGGCGCCGATCGTGGTGCCGCGGGCCGCCGCGAGAGCAGCCAGCCGGTCACGTGTGTCAGGGGAAACCTTGATCGTCGCATCAACCATACCGCGATCGTACACCGCTGGTACACCAGCGGTGTACGGATGCTTGCCGAGGATGTCGCCCTGGCCGAGCTCGACGCGGAGGACACCACCGAAGTGCTCTGGCTGGCCACGGTCGACCTGGCAGGCAGCCACCTCTACCCGGACGTCGGCGAGCACCTGGTCGACGCCGTCACCGCCCAGGCCCCGCCTGCGGCCGCCGCCCCTGTGCTGCTGCCCGCGATGACGGACGCCACCTTCTGCTGGCGCTGATCGCCTGCGCGCTGTCGGCCGGCGGTGCCACGCTGACCCGATGGACGAGCACGACGAGCAGCTGCTGCGCGGCCGGGTCTACGGCGCCGAACCCGGCGAGGATCCCGGCCCCGAGCCGGGACACGAGTACCGCGAGCTGGTCGGCGGCCCCCTGGACGGCCAGCTGGTCGACGTCACCGGCTGGGACGCCGGCATGCTGGAGTGCGGGGCCGCGCTGATCACTCCGCTGGGCCACTACGGCGGCGGAGGCCGGGCCCGCTACGAGCCGCGCCCCGGAGACCCCCTCCGCTGGGACTGGGAGGGCGACTCGACGTAGCCACAGCCGCCGCCCGTCCTGGAGGGTTGCAGGGGGCGCACATCAGCCGGATGATCACGCTCCGCATATTTGTGCGTGCCACGCGTGAACAAAATGAGGGTTCGCACGATCAGATGGGATTCGCAAGCACGAACGGGCCCCACCCCGAACGGCCCAGCGTGACCCAAAGGAACCCCCGATGATCAACCCTCACCCCGCACCCGCCAGATTCCTGCGAGCCCTCTCCGTGCCCACGAGGCCGGTAGCAGAGCGCCGCCGCCCCCAAGGGCGGCCGCGCGGTACCGTTCCGGACCTGGCCGGGGAGGCATAGGTGAACGAGCCCTCCGCGACCGACCCGACCGGAACCTCCCCCCACCCGGCCGCCCTGACCGCCGCCCACGGCCCCGCCCTGGCCCGCCTGCTGGGCGTCCAGGCAGCCACCGTCACCCCCGCGCTGTTCGCCGCGTACGTCTTCGAGGCCGTCGAGGCGCTGCACCGGGTCGGCCGCCACGGCGAGGCCGAGGACCTGGAGGACGTCCTCGCCCTCCTGACCGGCGCCGCCCTGGAGCCCCACGCCGCCCCCGCCCGCGCCCTCCTTGAGGCCGCCGACCACGCGCTGCGCACCACCCTGCCCGCCACCGCCGACCGCCCCCTTCAGGCCGCCACCGTGTCCGAGACCGAGAGCGCCGGCGAGTTCGCGGCCGACTACCCCACCCCCGCCCGGGCCAAGGGGGACCTGCACGCCCACGAGCAGCGCCTGGCCGGCATCGAGGCCGGCGGCTGCCCGACCGACGATGCGATGGGCCGTTTCGGCTGGCTGTCGGTGCGCCGCTCGATCCTGGGCGACCTCTCCGACGCCGCGTGGTCGCTGGTCCACGCCCACGACGAGCACGGCGACAAGCTCGCCGCCGACGCCGCCGAGGAGCCGGCCGAGCACTACCGGGCCCTGTACGACCAGGCCGACCGCGCCCTGGAAGCAGCCCGCGCGCAGTTCACCGCCGCCCGCGCCGAGCACTGACCGCCGGCCCCGGGCCGGGCAACCGGCCCGGGGCCACCACCCACCCCTGACCCGACCCCGAAGGAGGCCACCATGCTCGACACCACCGCGCTGCCCGCGACCACCAAGGTCGGCCGCCTCTACCTGAGGAAAGTTCGCCGCCGGCGCCGTCCACGTCTACCGCACCCCGCAGCGGCCCGGCGCGGGCGTCAGCCTCCCCGCCCTGGAACGCCTGCTCGCCGACGGCCTGGTCGTCCTCGGCCCCGTGGTCCCGGAGCGGGGCCGCCTGGTGACCGTCACCGACCTGGGCCGCCGCGTGCTCGCCGCCGCGACGGACTGACCGGCGCGTTGGCAACGGGAAACCCTGCCGAGGGGCGGTGTTGGCTGGATCTGTCGGATCCGGGCGGAGGGTCGAAGGTCGGCTGAACGTTTGGCTGCCGGTCAAGAAGTGTTCAGGAAGCGGCAGTTTCGGTGCATCCCCGGTATCTACCATTCGGTAACTTGTGGGGCGCTGCGGCGGGGCCGGTCCTCGTCGGTGATTTCAGGCCGTGAATCGAAGGCGTAGTACGGGTGGAGGCCCGAGGGGAGTAGGGGTGTGGGCGCGTCCGGCGGGCACGTTTTCCCAGGTCAGGTGACTAAGGGTCAGAACCCTTTCATTTCAAGGCAGGCAGGGCGACACCCTTAGGCCTTTCGAGTGACTGGTACGGCGTCCGAACCGGGTAGGCTGGGTGCGTCTCCTCACCGGTGTCGGGTCCGGCGGGCTCCGATCGGGTCTACCTGGCCCGGGATGAGGAGGTGACGAGATGGCTCCATCCCCTGAGGAAGACGGCAGGGGGAACCCGAAGCCCCGGAAGAGATTCCGCCGGTTCGGAGGTTGGCTGGCGATGCAGATCCTCGCGATCGTGATCCGCCACTACCTGACGAGCTGGTGGGACGACTAACGGGCCCACCTGTTGACGCAAGTGGACCCGCTAGGAGAGCTCCGGGGCCGGAGCTCCTCGCCGAGGCCCTGCACCCTGTGGATTGATCGCCCTGGGTGCGGGGCCTTCACTATGTGATCGGTCACGATGCTGCTGGCCGCCCCGGACCCGGAGGGTCGCAGGCCTTATCCTTAGAGGTTCCCCGCAGCGGGGTCCAGATTCCCCCACAACCAAGTTGTGCACCTAGCCGCAGGACCTCTAAATTACCCAAAGTCGCAGTTAGACCGACTGGTTGGGAGGAGACGGAGCCGCACTCCTCTCCAGTATCGTACCTCTAAAAGGCACCTTTTCGGGTCTGCGAGGGGGAAGCGTCATGGCAAGGGGCATGGCCGAGTTCAGCGGTGAGGCGTTGCAGGGCCTGCGTGCCACCGCGAAGCGATCGGATGGCCGGCCTCCCGGGCTGAGCGCCGCGGAACTGGCGGCGGCGGTCGGTGCGACCAAGGCGCAGATCCTCGCCTACGAGCGCGGAGAGCGGATTCCCGAGCCCCAGCGGATTCGCCGACTCGCCCTGGCTCTCGATGTCCACCCCTTGGAACTGGCCGATGCCGCGATCGCGAGCGGGTCCCTGCCGGACTTGCGGCGAGGGTGCGGGTTCCGTGCGAGCGAGATCGTGCAGCGGCTCGCGGTGTCGCCGAAGGTCTACCGACGCTTCGAGACCGAGGGGCTCACCCCCGCCAGGCGGTGCACGCTCATCTACGAGGTCGCCTCGGTCCTGGGAGTCAGCCACGCCAGGATCGACCAGGCCCTCAGGAGATCCCCGGAGGTGATCGGCCGCGTCGAGAGGATGGGCGATGCGCTCAGGGATCTGAGGGCCCGACATGTGGTGGATGCCCGGCCCTGGAGCCCTCCCGCGGCGGGCGATGCCCTGGTCAGGGAGTTCGCGGGGCTGGTTGCGCGGTCCCCGTCCAGTGTGGCGAGAGTTCTGGCGGTGGCCCTCGCGGTCGAGCGCCGGCGGATGCTGAGGGCGGACCGCGAAGTCCTCACCGCGATGTACGAGATCGACGAGAGCCGCCGCGAGCTGGCCCTGCGGCACACCGAGCGCAACAACAACTACCAGGCGAGGCAGATCGGCAGTCTCTCCAGCCGCCTCGACCGGTTCTTCCGGTACGCGATCTCCGCGACGATGTGGCGCGCCCTCAACAAGATCTCCTACCAGTGGACAACCCTGAACAAAGCGGGGCTGAAGTACGAGGCCATACTCGGCCTTCCTCGGGAGTTGGTACTTCGGCGTGTGGACGAGGAGACCAACCGCATCGAGATCCGCCTGGCCTCCGATGCCGACCTGCACATCGGTACCTACAGGCAGTGGTACATCGCCCTGTACCCAAGTGTTCCCCTCGGCGTTCTGGCGGAAATCCACCGGAGCGACCGGGTGGTCCAGGGACGCAGGGCCCTCGTCGGCGAGGGCGTGTAAATCTCAGTCAGGGCCCGCCGGTCTCCGGCGGGCCCTGACGGCATTTTGCCTCCCCCTCCGGGCTGTCAGGACTGTCCTGACAGTCGGGAGGAGGGAGTCGAGGATGGCGAAGAGCGACGGCCAGCGGGTGCGGGACCTGGTGTTCGGGCTGGGGCGGGTCTACGGGGTGCCGATGATGCGGCCGTCGTCCGAGGGGCGGGGGCAGTGGTTGGTGGAGTGGGAGGACGGGCCGTCGGCGGCGGTGATCCGGGCGGCGGTCGCGCGGGAGCTCCCGGACCTGGCCGCCCGGATCCGGATCCGGCGGTACTACGGCATCCGGGCCCAGGTGCTGGGCGCGCTGCGGGCCATGGCCGCCGCCGCGGACGAGGACTTCGACACCTACCCACGCCTGGACGCCCACCGCCTGGACGCCCTGTCCCGCGACGAGCTGGACGCGGTCGCCGACCCGTGGACGACGGCCATGCCCAGGGAGACGGCGATGGTCGAACGGCTGCTCGCCCGGACCGCCGGCACCAGCAGCGGCGAGCCCTACGAGGACGCGTACCGCGCCCAGGAAGAGCTGGTGCGCCGCCGCGGGATCGGCTGGCTGCTCAATGACCTGCTGGCCGCCCCGACCACGGTCCGGCCCTCCGCCACGGCCACCGCGACAGGCCGTCAGGACGTCCCTGACGCACCGGTGGAGGCGGTCGCGCTGAGTCCGCTGGAGACGCTCACCGCCCACTACGCCACCGGCGACGACCGGCGGACCTGGGAACGGGGCGCCCGGGCGATGCCGGCCGACGCGGCCTGGACCGCCGCCACCACCGACCCCGCCCCCGGCCGCGAGCAGGCCTTGGCCGCCCTCACCCTCGCGGCCTCCCGGCGCGCCGCGATCGACGCCGCCCGCGCCGCCGGCGCCTCCTGGGCCGACATCGGCACCGTCCTCGGCGTCTCCCGCCAGTCCGCCCAGGAACGCGCCGCCCGACTGCGCCGGGCCCCCGCCGGCCGATCGGAGACCCCGTGACCACCGACCACCACCACCCCGGCGCGGTCCCGCCCCGCGAGGGGGAGACCGTCGACACCGGGCAGGGCTGACCCGCCGACATGGGAGGGCCCGCCGAAGCCTCCGGCGGGCCCTCCCGCGCCTTCGCGCCGACGGGCCGTCAGGCCGCTCTGCGCCCCAGGCGCACAGCGGCCTCCAGGGCGCCGCTGAGGGCCTCCAGCCCCGGTGGGCAGCGCACGACCGTGCCCGGCATCGCGGCGGCCAGCGCGCACACCGCCACCACCGCCACCCGTTCCGCGTCGGTAAGCTCCGGGAGCGTGTGTCGGTCCTGGCCGGCGTCGTAGTCGTAGTCGTAGGCCGGGCCGACCAGCATCTGCGGCAGCAGCCAGGAGCGGTACAGGTCATCCAGCACCTCCCCGTCCCCGCCCGGCACCATCGCCGGCCCCGTGGCCTCCTCCACCACCTCGGCGGCGTTCAGCAGTGCTTGTGCGTGCGGCTCGGTCTGCCCGATCCGAGGCGCCGCCATGCCCGCCCACCGCCGTATCGCCCTGACCGCCCTCTACGACCTCTACCGCCGCCACTACCTCAACTACGCCGAACTGCTGCTGCGCGCCGACACCGCCCGCCACGCCGTCGACGCGGCCTTCGACACCCTCGCCGAGACCTGGCCGCAGATCCTCTCCACCTCCAGCCCCGCCGCCTGCGCCTGGCAGGCGGTCCGCGACCAGGTCCGCGCCCTGGCCGATCCCGCCCACCTGCGACCCACCGACCACCTCGACCCGGGCCAGCAGGACGCCCTCCTGCTCCACACCGTCCTCGCTCTGCCCGTCGACGTCATCGCGGACCTCACCGGCGCCGAAGCCGCCACCGTCCACGTCCACCTGCGCGCCTGCGCCCCGGGCAGGCCCCCCGTCCACCCGCGAGCGCGCCACACCCCGTTGGGGTGAGGTCGGGCAGGCGGCCGCAACCCGTGCCCGCCGCGGGGGTTGAGCCGGGTATCGCCACCCGTCCCAACCTCCGTGTGGAGCCCGCCCGTGCGCATCCGCTCCCGGCTCCGCCGCTGTCGTTCCGGCGGTGGTCGGGTACCAGCGCGGGGCGGGGGAGCGGGTCGCCACCACGCTGTTGCAGGCGATCGACGCGCTGCCGGCGGGGGGCCGTCGTGAGCTGATGCCCCGTCACATCACTTGCCGACAGCTGGATTTGTCGGCCGGCCGCCGCCTTCCGGTCGGTTGTGTCCGGCTCTACCGTGGCGGTATGGCTGATCGTGCGTGGCTTCGCCCCGGACCTGACTCCACCACCGACATCGTCCTCCACGAGGGCGGCGACTCCCGCGCGTGGATGGTGCGCACCGTCCTGGCCGGGGCCGCGATGTTGCTGCTGGCGCCGCTGGTGCTCAGCCCCCTCACCGTGTTGGCGGTCATCGCCGTCGCGTCGGCGATCGGCCCCGACGCCGCGACCCTCGGCCAGATGGCCCTCGCCATCACCGCCGTCGAGGGCGTGCTGGCAGCACCCCTGTACGTGTGGATGGCACTCACCGCCGTCCGCCGGCTGCAATTCGCCCCGGCCCAGGCCCCCACCCGGTTCCGGACGGTCAGCGCCGCCCGTCCCGGCCCCTGGCGGCCGATCGCCCAGCTGCGCAGGATCCGGCTGAAGCACCGAATCACCGAGCCCTATCCGGGGGACCAGGAGCCGCAGACCGAACAGCTCACCGTCTGGTTCAACCTCGCCGGCGACGAACTGCAGTGGACCCCGCCCGCCCTCACCTCGCCGCAGCGGCTGTGCGAGGACCTCACCGCGCTGCTCGGCCCCGCCGGGGTACTGGTCGAGCTGGTCACCGAACGCGCCGTCCGGCCCAGCCCGGGGCCTGGAAGCGGCTGGAGCGGCGGCGGCGGTTCGGCCTCCGCCAGCTCCGCCACCTTCTCGGGCGGGGGCTGACCTGCCTCCACCGCGGCTGCGCCGGGCGAGCGGTGGGACGTGGTGCTTCAGCGCGTGTGGGCGGCCCAGGGCTGTTGGGGCAGGACGGTTGCGATCGCGTCGTCGATGCGGTGAGCGGATGGATCCGAAACCCCTGTCTGTGCCTGTGCTCCGGCTGTGGCGGGTGGGGTCGTGTGGGGGCGGCGGCGCGCAGGGTGGTGGTTGGCGCCTGGGGGCCGGCTGGCGACCGGGCCGCTACGCACCGGGTCCGGCCGAGTGCGGGTGTTCAGGGTGCCCGCTTCAGTCGTACGGGCCGACGGGTGGCGGGGGTTCTCATGACCCGGTCGCCGATTTTGAGTTTCTCGTACGACACGCCGTCCACGTCGACGGTGAGCTCGTCTCCGTCGTCGGTGCGGATCCGCAACCAGAAGCTCTCGACCGGGCCGGTGGTGCTGTATCCGGTCGTGGTCCACCGGCCGGTGATCTCCCCGGCGTAGGAGTCGTTGAACGACCTTCTCCGCCGGTCGGCGAACGCCACCAAGGCCAGGACGAGTGGGCCGACGATGAGGACCAGGAGAATGAGGTACGACATGTGTGCCCCCCCGCGTCGGCGACAGCCCGGCCTGCTCACGGCAGCGTACCGCCCGTCCAGACATCGACCCAGAAACCATGCAAGAAAAGGGAGTTGGGGCCGACCAGACCACGTGATCCCCCTGCCGCGGGCGAGCAGCTGAAGGCATACGTGTGGGCGGCGTGGTGCGCAACGCAATCGACGGCGCTGCGCGGACCGATGGCCCGGCAGAGGTCGCCACTGGAATTGCCCCGGCTCTCTGCCGACCGCCAGGCCGACCAGGGACCCGCCGCCGTGGACCTGGCCGCCGACGCCGAGCCGCTCACCCGGCAGGGCACCCAGTGAACCATCCGCACCACGACGAGCCCGCCGACCAACGTGGCTGCTTCCGCGCCACGACCAGAACGACCTGCCCGTCCTGCCGCTGCGCACCACCTA
Organism: Kitasatospora sp. NPDC015121; assembly: GCF_055562955.1. Taxonomy (NCBI): domain Bacteria; kingdom Bacillati; phylum Actinomycetota; class Actinomycetes; order Kitasatosporales; family Streptomycetaceae; genus Kitasatospora; species Kitasatospora sp. NPDC015121. The sequence goes on along the minus strand of NZ_JBVHEH010000030.1, from coordinate 14,008 downwards.
CGAGGGCCGGTGCCGCCACCGTCTGGCAGCGTGGTCAAAAACCGCAGTTCCCCCACGCGCCGCTGCCGTTCCCGCCACCGTCCACGTCCACCTGCGCGCCTGCGCCTGCGCCCCAGGCAGGTCCCCCGTCCACCCGCGAGCGCGCCACACCCCGTTGGGGTGAGGTCGGGCAGGCGGCCGCAACCCGTGCCCGCCGCGGGGGTTGAGCCGGGTATCGCCACCCGTCCCAACCCCGTGTGGAGCCCGCCCGTGCGCATCCGTCCCGTCCTCGCCGCCGTCCTGTCCGCCGCCGGCGCGGCCGCGCTGCTCACCGTTCCGGCCGATGCCGCCTCCGCCCCCGGCACCGCCGCTGCCGTTCCGGCGGTGGCCGGGTACCAGCGTGGGGCGGGGGAGCGGGTCTCCACGACGCTGTGGGAGGCGATCGATGCGCTGCCGGTGGTGGGGGAGGACCGCACCGGCTACGTCCGTACGGCGTTCCGGCACTGGATCGACGCGGACAAGAACGGCTGCTCGACCCGGGCGGAGGTGCTGGTCGCGGAGGCGGCGAGCGCGCCGTTCGTGGGCGCGAAGTGCTCCCTGTCGGGCGGGGTATGGGTGAGCCGCTACGACGACGTGGTGCTGCAGGACGCCAAGGCGCTGGATGTGGACCACGTGGTGCCCCTCGCCGAGGCCTGGGACTCCGGCGCCTCGGAATGGTCGGCGGAGCAGCGGCAGGCCTACGCCAACGACCTGGACGAGCCCAGGGCGCTGATCGCGGTGTCCGCGAAGTCGAACCGGTCGAAGGCGGACAAGGACGTCGCGGAGTGGCTGCCGCCGGCGGAGGACTACCGCTGCACCTACCTGGCCGACTGGACAGCGGTGAAGACCCGCTGGGGCCTGGCGGTGGACCAGGTCGAGGCGGACACGCTGCACCGGCTCGCCGCGGGCTGCCCGAACGAGCCGCTGACCGTCACTCTCGCCCGCTGAGCAGGCACTGCCTGGACGAGGGTGCTATCCGAGGTGCCCTGGCTGCGCCGGTCCTGGGGGCGGCTGAGCTTCGGCGGACCCGCGTAGCCGGCGCCCGGTCGTCCGGGACTGGGGCGTGGTGGGCGGCGGCACCTGGTGATCTGTCGGTGCCGGCGGTCCTCACCGCCGGCACGGTGTCGCCGGGGGGCTTGTACGCGGCCCAGTCCGTCTCCGGGAGGGGGAGCGGGCCGGGGGCGCGGCCCGGGGGCGTCCGTTGGCCGGGTTGCTGCTGCCGGATCGGGCGCAGTGGTGCGGGCTGTGAGGGGGCCGGGTTGTCCGGGCCGTTTCGAGTGTCCGAGGTGCGGGGCGGCTGGTCTACCGCCTCGTGTAGGCGGCGTGCAGGCGGTGGGTGTTGAGGGTGTCGTGGTGGTCGGGGCCCAGGATGCGGGTGCGGTCGGAGAGTAGGTCGGTGAGCAGGCGTGCTGCTTCGGTGTGCTGGCCGGCTTCGCCGAGGTTGTAGGCGTGTTCGTGGCGGGTGTCGAGGGCGCCGGGGTGGTCCGGGCCTAGGACGCGGGTGCGGTCCTTCACCAGGTCGGCGAACAGCCGTGCGGCTTCGGTGTGCTGTCCGGCCGCGCCGAGGTTGGTGAGCTGCCGGTGGCGGGTGGCGAGAGTGTTGGGGTGGTCGGGGCCCTGGATGCGGGTGCGGTCCTTCATCAGGTCGGCGAACAGCCGGGCTGCTTCGGTGCGCTGGCCGGCTTCGCCGAGGTTGTAGGCGTGTTCGTGGCGGGTGGTGAGGGTGTGGGGGTGGTCGGGGCCCAGGATGCGGGTGCGGTCCTTCACCAGGTCGGTGAGCAGGCGTGCGGCTTCGGTGTGCTGGCCGGCCGTGCCGAGGTTGTAGGCGTGGTTGTGGCGGGTGGTGAGGGTGTGGGGGTGGTCGGGGCCCAGGACGCGGGTGCGGTCCTTCACCAGGTCGGTGAGCAGGCGTGCGGCTTCGTTGTACTGGCCGGCTTCGCTGAGGTGGTGGGTGTGGTTGTGGCGGGTGGTGAGGGTGTGGGGGTGGTCGGGGCCCAGGACGCGGGTGAGGTGGCCGGCCAGGTCGGCGAGGAGGCGTACGGCTTCGGTGTGCCGGCCGGTTTGGCCCAGGTAGTGCGCGTGCAGGCCGCCGGTGGTGAGGGTGTTGGGGTGGTCGGGGCCCAGGATGCGGGTGCGGTCCTTCACCAGGTCGGAGAGCAGGCGTACGGCTTCGGTGTACTGGCCGGTTGCGCCGAGGCTGTAGGCGTGGTTGTGGCGGGCGGTGAGGGTGTCGGGGTGGGTGGTGCCCAGAGCGCTGATGCTGTCGTCGACGAGTTCGGCGAGGAGGTGGGTGGCTTCGGCGTGTCGGCCGGCTTCCGAGAGGTCGATGGCATGACGGTGGCGGTCGGTGAGGTTCTTGACTTCCCGCGCGGGGCGGGTGTCGGCCGCCGTGGTGGGCATTCCAGCGCTGTCGGCCCGCTCGGACACCGCGGTGCCGGTCGGGGGGTTGTCCGGGTTGTCCGGGACAACGGCGGGCAGGCTCCGTGCGGCGTCTTCAGCGGGGTCGGTGCGCGGGTTTTCGCCGGTGTGGTGGAGTTCGTCGGTGATGCGCTGCAGGGTGTGGTCGTCGGCGTCGTTGACGGCGCTGGCGCGGGCCAGGGCGTGGTCGATGTCGTCGGCGACCGGGTCGGCCGCCGGCTGGCCGCCGGTAGTGCCGTCGGCGGGCCCGTGCGGTGCGCCTGCGGCGTCGTGTGTCCCGTACTCGGCTTGTGCGGCGCGTAGGCGGTCGAGTTCGTCGGTGAGGTCGTCGACGCGTTGTTGGACGCGGGCGGCGAGGTCTTCGGCCTGGCGCTGTTTGGCGCGGGCGCGGGTGAGTTCGTCTCGGGCGCGCTGTTCCTGGTCGAGGGCGCGGGCGAGGCGGCGGCGGGTGTCGTCGAGGACCCGCGGGTCGGCGGTGTGCTGTTGGAGGGTGTCCTGTTCGGCGGTGAGTTCGCGGACCCGCTCGGTGAGGGTGTTGATCATGCCGAGCAGGACCATGACGAGCTGGGTGGAGTTCTGGGCGGCCTGCTGGAGGTCGGCGCGCTGTTCGAGGGCGCGGGTGAGGCGGTCGTAGGTCTCCACCTGTTGGCGGCGTGCCTGTTCGAGCTCGGCCGCGAGCTTGGCGGAGAGGCCCTCCTCGGGCCCGTGCTGCGGGGGCTTGGGGTTGAGGGCGGCGTGCAGGAGGCGTTCGGCCTCGGCCAGGCGCACCGCGCGCTGGCGTGGTTCGGGCACGGTCGCCTTCACCAGCGCGGCCACGAACCGCTGCTCGGGGATTCGGCCGGCGAGATTCTCGCCGATCTGGGTCTTGGAGTAGGGGATCAGCTCCGCGAGGGCCCTGACCGTCAGCCCGCTTATGTCGATCCGCTCCCGCAGGAACACCGCGAGTGCCTCGGCCTCGCGGCTCTCGGTACGCAGCGGCCCCCAGGGCCGTCCTCCCCTGCCCCGCCCGGTCATACCCGCCCACTTCCGTTCCTCGGCGGTGTCGTCGTCCCGGACCGTCCCGGGACAACCCGCCGTAGTCCGGAACCTACCTGCGGTGACGCTCTTTTGGCTTCGGGACTACCGGAACGTGACCCACGCTCCTTCCATGCCCGGTCGGCGGCCGCCGGCCACGGGCACCGGACAGGGCCCGCCTGCCGCGGTCCCGGACCTTCCTGGAGGAAGAGCATGCCCACCCCGCCCACCGGCTCCGGGCCGCTGGTGAGCGCGCACGCCGCGCTCGTGTTCGTCGCCGCCGTAGTCGTCGGCATCGTCGTCGGCGCGCTGACGTTCTTCGGCGGCGGCCCCGTCGCCGCCGCGGTGCTGGCCGGTCTGACGGCCTTCGGCGCGGCCACCGTCGCTCTGCACAAGCTGATCGCCTGAAATCCCCTTGGCGAAGGCGGCCGGTGTCGGGCGGGCGGGGCCTCCCGCCGGGCTGAGGGGGACCAAAGCCTGAGAGGGGACACCGATCCCCTCGCGGTGGGCGTGGTGGGCGCGCCGTCCGGGCGTGTGAGTCGTCGTCTGCCGCCCGGCGGCCCGGGAGTGGCCGCCGGCCGGGTACGGCGCGGTCGGTGGATCCCGAAGAAGTGCCCGCCCGCCGACCGCGCCGCGCGGGAGGCCCGCCTTGTGCACGCCACCAGCAACCGCCGGGTCTGCCCCGCCCCGGGTCCGCGCCACCTTCGTGCGGCCGCGCCCGGGAGCGCCCCGATATGCCGCGCGGAGATGCAGCGCATTTCGTGCGGCGTTCTCCCGCATTTCTATTTGAATCAGAAGCGCCGAAATTTTGGTGGACCGCATTTATCCGGTGCCACGGTAGGGGGCGCCGGAAGAGTTTTCCCTGGAGTCGCCCATGTTTGTTCGGATGGGGTTTCGCGGTGGCAGGAGCGAGAAGTGGAGGACGCGGGAGTTGATCGGGTCCTGGCCCTGCGGGATGTCGCGGAGGCGGTGGACGAGCGGGACATGGCCCTGGGCCCCGCGCGGGGCGGACGGCCGCCTGGCGGACTTCCGAGCCCGCGCGGTGTGGTCCGGGCCGTGCCCCGAGGACGTCGTCGCGTTCGCCCGCCTGGAACCCCTGCCTGCCGGACCGGCTAGGCGGGACGCGGCGGTGGCCGTGGCCGGGAGGCGGCGCGGGGGTACTCCCGGACAGGGCGCAGCCGCGGTGGAGGGGAGCCCGGTAGCCGGGTGGCACAGCGAGACGGAGCGGACGTGAGCAGCAGCAGGCAGGGCGCCGGCCACCAGACCGGAAGATCGGTGGCGGCGACGGCCGCGGCTCTGAGCCAGGAGCACAGCAGCGTGCTGCGCGCCCACAAGGAGCGTGGCGCCACCTGGCTGATCACCTGACTGGGCGGCCCCACCGAAGCCGGCGTCCGCGAGCACCTGGCCGCCGGCGTCTGCGAGCACCTGGCCGCCGACGTCCCCGGCCTGCCCGCCGACAGGCTGCGCTGCGCCCGCGACTGCGGCAGCCGCGTGCTCGTCCTGGGCGCGCTGCGCGCGGCGCAGGCCCGGCCGGCCGGCGGCGCGCTCCTGGGGGCGGGCTCATCGAATGCGCGCGGGCCGCCCTCGTCGGCGTCGCCGCCCCTTGGAGCGGTGCCACCGCGCGGGAGCGGGCGCTGGTGCGGGAGCCTGCTCGCCACCACCGACGGCGCCGCCCTGGTGGACGACGACGCCGCCCTGGCCGCCCTGGTGCAGCGCGCCGTGCAACCGGTGCGGCGCGAAGCGCGGCAGCCGGCGGCGCACGCGCAGCGGGAAGCGCAGCAGCGGGACGCGGTGCGGCGGGCGGTGCCCGGGGCCCGCCGGGCGGCGCCGTCCCGCCCCGCGTCTACGATGCCGATCATGGGAATCGACGCGCGAGGCATGGAAGAGGCCGCCCGGGAGCAGGACGTGCCGCGCTGCAAGGTGTGCGGCACGCCGATCCGCGGGGACGGCCCCGGACAGCGCCCCGCCTACTGCGGCCGCTCCTGCTCCTCCAAGGCGTACCGGGCCCGCACCAAGGACAAGCAGGCCGCCGCGCTGACCGCCACCAACCTTGGTGCCTCGCGCGAGCCACTGGGCACCGAGGCGGCGCAGCAGATCGCCGACCTCGGCGCACTCGTCGAACGCGCCGCCCACGGCCTCGCCCAGACCCTGGACAACGGAGTCGACCCGGACGTCGGCGCGCAGACCGGCCGGATGCTGCTGCGCCTGCCCCTGACCGCCCTGGAGCGCGCGGTGGAGGAGCTGCTGGCCCGCGCGCGCACCGCCGTGCGGCAGGCGCAGGCCGCCTTCGAGCAGGAACTCGATGCCTCCCGGGAGGCATCAGGCCAGGCTGTCCAGGCGCCTGCCCAGGGGGTGGAGCGGGCGCCGGCCGAAGCGGCCCGCTCGCTCGCCCAGGCCGCCGCGGCGGCCATCCCGCCCCGACTCCTTGATGCCTCCCGCGACGCATCGAAGGGGGAACGCGATGCCTCCCGCGTCGCATCGCGCCCGGGATTCAATGCCTCCCGCGACGCATCGCCAGGACGGGGTGATGCCTCCCGCGACGCATCATCCGCGCCCGTGCTGCCCGCCCCTGCGGCGCCGGCCGCACCGCTGGTCCTGGTGCCGCCCAGGCACCGCACCCCGCCCCTGCCCGACCCCGACCTCTACGAGGAACTGGAAGCCGTCGGCCCCGGCTGGCGCCTGTACGGCTGGGAAGACGCCGACACCCTGTACCTCGTCGCCAAGGACGGCCAGGGCGTCGGCTGGGTCGAGTACGGCGTCAACGGCTCCAAACGCTGGATCGCGGTGCTCAACCCCAACGACTACCTCTCCGTCCCCGACAGCGACGCCCCGCTGTGGCACACCAGCCCGCACCTCGCCGCCCGCGCCATCGCCGCCCACCTCCGCCAAAACGCCCGCTGACCCACGCCCCGACCACAGCGCCGCAGCCGGGCCGGCTACCTGTCCCCACCTAATCCGATGTGTAGGTAGCTCCGGAACGCTCAGTAGGAGGGCTGTTCTGGGGGTGCTTGCCGTGGTGGACGCCTGGTCTCTCCCCTGGCCCGTGAGGTCTTGCGACAGAGCGGTGCCATCACGACCGGAGTGGGTGTCGCGGTGTCCTGGCCGGTGCTGAGCTGGACGCCTTTGTGTCTACCGATCCGTGAGGTCTTGATACAGGCCAGCGCCGATCGGCGCTTGCGGGGCCGCCGCGACGCCTGCCGGTGATCGTGTTGTCGTGGTCGTGGGCCAGCCAGTGCTCCGTGGCGGGATTTGAAGGCGTGGAATATGCCTTCGGCGTGTGCCGCAAGAGCGTGCTTTCAGGCATGACAGGTTCACTTCGGCCATTATTAGTGATCAAGCAGACACGGAGAGTGCACGGAAGGGAAGATTCCGGTGCGGCCCCCAGCGTTGTGTGGCCGCACCGGCACGTGCCCTTCACATCGTTCGCAGGACGCCCGCAGAAGCGTCGTGCGGCAAGGAGACACACATGTACTCCGCCACCACCCCTCCCACCGCGCCCCGGCGTCCCTCCGGCCGCCGGCTGGCGGCCGCCGCAGCGGCGTGCGCGCTCGCGCTCGGCGGCTCGCTGACCGCCGCCGCCGGGCCCGCGAACGCGGCCGTGACGATCACGACGCCCGTCCACCACGCCTACGTGGTGAAGCTGATCGACACCAACGCCACGCCCAAGACGTTCCCGGAGACCGACGCCCAGCTCCTGGCACACGTGGACGGGGCACTGGACTACTGGGTCGACCAGAGCGACCAGGCGATCTCCTCCTTCACCCGCACCGGCACCCTGCAGACCATCAACGGCGACTGCGGGAGTTCGAGCGTCAAGGGCGACGCGTGGACCGCCGGGCACGCCCTGTTCCCCGGGGTGTCCTTCACCGGCACCTCCGGCAACCACCTGATCGTGCTCGGCCCCAACGGATGCGGCGGCCTCAGCGTCGCCACCGGCAGCACGGCCGCGATCGGACTCAGCGCCGGCGGCGACGTGTGGGTCTACGACAGCGCGATGACCATCGACCACAGCCTCGCGCACGAACTCGGCCACAACTTCAACTTGAACCACGCCAACGCCCTGGTCTGCACCACCACCGGCGGGGTGACCACCTGCCCCGAGACCGAGTACCAGAACAAGTACGCGGTCATGGGCCTGGCTGTCGCCAACAGCGGGACGAACCCCGCGTTCCTGCCCCCGGCGCTGAGCTCCTACGACCGCAGCAAGTCCGGAATCGCCCAGACCTGCGAGGTCCCCGCGCTCGCACTCGGCACAGGCCAGCACGACGTCACCGCCACCTACGACCTGTTCGGACGCGGCACCAAGAGCGGCACCCGCGGCCTGAAGGTCACCGACCCGACCAACGGCGACACCTACTTCATCGACTGGCGCAACAAGTCCGGCCGGGACGCCGCCGCCTACTACGGCCCCTGGCCCGCCTCCGCCTCCGGCTACATCTCGGGCATCACCGTCGAGAAGGCCAAGGCCGTGTCCGGCGGCGGCACCCAGTCCGTCCTGCAGCCGATCACCCAGGCCACCTCCCCGCGCCAGTTCGCCGCCACCACCGGCAACACCTACACCCAAGGCGGCCTGTCCTTCCACGTGGACGCCACCGGCGCCCTGGGCGGCACCGCGCAGGTCACCGTCACCCTCACCAACCCGTCGGGCACCAACACCACCCTGCCCACCCAGACGGGCACCGCCACCGTCACCGGCACCCCCACCGCCGGCGCCACCCTCACCGCCAACCCCACCGGCTGGACCAGCGGCTCCTGCTACCGCTACCAGTGGCTCGACAACGGCACCGCCATCACCGACGCCCGCGCCAACACCTTCACCGTCCCGGCCAACCCCGCCGGACACACCTACACCGTCCGCATCACCGGCCAGCAGAGCGGCTACCAGCCGCGCACCGTCACCTCCCCCTGACCGCCACTACGGCATGAGCCCAGCGGCCGGCCAAGGCCCGTACACGGCCTGAGCAGACGACCGCCACGACGCGAGCCGTGAACCAGAGCGCCGCACCACGAAGACGGACCCCGGCGAGACACCTCGCCGGGGTCCTGCCGTACCCACAACACCCCGAACGGGATGCCTACGTGACCGCGGCTCCCGACCCCCGCCCAACCTCAGCCAACTTGACGTCTTCGCGTGCTGAGATGTCCTACCTTCTGAGCGGGATGAGCGGGCCATTCGTCCGGTCCGGTCGCCCAGGGACACCGGGTGTGGCTTCTGAGATGTTGCCGACCGTGGCTCGACAGACTTGGCCGCCCGGTGTCCCGACGACGACCCGGCCGCTCATTGGGAGTTGCGAGCAGATCGCTGAGTAGGACAACGTCGGCGCGGTCGTCCGAGCATGGACCACATCGACGGCACCTGGAGCACGATGAGCGCGATATGGGCGGGGATCGACGCGGGCAAGGGGCACCACCACTGCGTGGCGCTGAACGCAGAGGGCGGCAAACTGCTCTCGCGGCGCGTCGCCAACGACGAACCCGAGCTGTTGCAGCTCGTCGCCGACGTCCTCGCCCTGGGCGAGGAGGTGACGTGGGCCATCGACCTCACCGACGGCGGCGCCGCGCTGGTGATCGCGATCCTGGTCAGCCACGGGCAGCGCGTCCTCTACATCCCCGGCCGGACCGTCAACCGGGCCAGCGCCGGCTACCGGGGTGAAGGCAAGACCGACGCCCGCGACGCCGTGGTCATCGCCGATCAGGCCCGCATGCGCCGCGACCTGATGCCGGTCAACGTCGCCGACGAGGAACTGACCGAGCTCCGGCTCGCCACCGCTCGCCGCACCGACCTGGTCCGCGACCGCACCCGCGCCGTGAACCGGCTCCGCGGCCTGCTGACCGGCCTGTTCCCTGCGCTGGAACGGGAGTTGGACCTGTCCAACACCGGCCCGCTCGTCCTGCTGAAGGGCTACCAGAGTCCGGCGGCGATCCGCCGCATGGGCGTCGGCAGGCTGGAGACCTGGCTGCGCAACCGGAAGGTCCGCGGCTGCGCGAACCTCGCGCGCCTGGCCGTCGAGGCCGCCGAGCGCCAGCAGACCTCGGTCGCCGGGGAGAAGGCCATCGGCCGCATGGTGCAGACCCTGGCCCGCGAGGTCATGGACCTGAACGAGAAGATCGCCGAGGCGGACAAGGCGATCCAGGACGCCTTCCAGAACCAACCGCACGCCGAGATCGTCACCAGCGTCCCCGGGATCGGGCCGCTGCTCGGGGCGGAGTTCCTCGCCGCAACCGGCAGCGACATGGCACTGTTCACCAGCCCAGATCGCCTGGCCACCTATGCCGGCCTGGCCCCGGTACCACGCGACTCCGGCAGGATCAGCGGCAATCGGCACCGCCCCACCCGCTACCACCGCGGACTCCAACGGGTCTTCTACATGTCGGCCATGAGCAGCCTGACCTGCTGCCCCGACTCCCGGCGCTACTACGACCGCAAGAGAGCCGAGGGCAAACGACACAACCAGGCCGTGCTGGCGCTGGCACGACGGCGCGTCAACGTGCTGTGGGCACTGCTGCGCGACGGCCGGTGCTACCAGCCCGCACCACCAGCCGCTTCATGAGTCATCTCGTCGAAGCTTGACCGCGCGGCCTGTTTTTTCGCGGCCGAGGTCATGGGCAGTCGTGGTTTCACGGCGCTCTCCGGTCGGGGTCGTCGTTGTCCCGGTCGGTCAGTTGCCCCAGCGGGCGACGACGGCTTCCGCGATGTCGAAGGGAGTGCGGCAGTCCGCGCATTGGGCCGTGCCGAAGACGTAGGTCAGCTTGTGCGCGAGGTCGGGGTGGCCGTCGGCGAGGATGCGTTCGTGCAGTCGGCCGGCCAGGCCCTGCAGCGCCGAAGGGTCACGTGGCTGGAGGGGGAACTGCTTGGCGGGGGTACGGCGCATGTACAGGTAGTCGGTGGTCGAGAAGTAGCCGTGCTCGCCGAAGACGATCGAGTTCTCGGCCTCGCATGCGGGGCAGGGCAGTTCGTACTCCTCGCCGTTGAGGCCGTCGATCTGCTCACCCCAGACCTCGACCCCCTCGAAGCTGAGCAGCGTCCCCAGGAGCGAGATGTAGTTGCGGGGATCCTCGGCCAGCCCGGGGACCCGCAGGGCTTCTTCGGTGAGCTCCCGCATCACGGCGATCTCCGCGGCGCGGGACACGTAGGGGTCTTCCCCGTTGTCGGGCCGGTCGGTGCCGGCGACGATGGCACCGGCCAGGTAGAGCGGCTGCCGCCGTTCCACCGGCGACCAGAGCCGGGCCGTGTCGGCCAGGGCCGGGAGCGCCGCATAGCTGGCCGAGAAGACCGCACCCTGGTGGCACAGCGCCGACCACAGCTCGCCCCAGCAGGAGTCGTCCGGGTCCGGGCTCATGGCGTCCAGGAGGGCGGGGATGTCCTGGGCGGTGCCGTACGCATGGCTGAGTTGGGACCAGTCCGTCATGTAGCGAATTCAAGCACCCGAGTGAGACGAGTTCCGAACAGTCGGACTTCGGTGAGACAGGAAGCTCTGCTCCTTGACAAGCACCATTGGGAAGTCTGTGTCCAACCGCCGGACCGGCCCCGCTCCGCGGCAGTCCCGCCCTGCGGGGCCGACCAGCTCCTCGATGTCCAGCCCCGCCGACCGCCACCACCTAGGCCCGGCGGCCGGGAGCCGGGCCAACGGCCCGTCAGGACGCCCCCGGCCCCTGCCCGCCCCCTGGGCGGCCCGGCCCCGCCACGGGCCCGCGCAGCGGCCCTCCAGGCCCCGCCCCGGCCCGCGCAGCACCCCCTCCCTCACCCCTCTGGCGGTACGGACACCCGGGTGCTGCTGCCGACCGCGAACCACCGCGTACGGAAGTAGTCGGCATCCGCCGGCCCCGCTTGTCCCGCCCTCCCACCAGCGCAGACACCGCCCGCCGCCCACCATCCCGGAGCAACCTCCGAAGCAACCCGACGGGCAACCTCCCGCGCAACTCGATGGACAACCCCCGGAGCAACCCCCGGAGCAATGTGCCTGTGCACGCTAGATGGCCAACTTTGCAGGCTAGGTGGCCAATCTGTTCAGCCCAGTTGGCCAGCTGCCGCCGGTCAGCACGAAGCGGTCAGCAGTGAATGCGCAGGTCACCTTCGTGGCACAGCACCACGACCTGGTCCCCGGTCTCGATCACATGCCAGCGTTGCTCACGGGCGTAGTCGATCAAGGCGTCCAGTCCGCCTCCGTGGCTGTCGATCGTTCCTCGGTTCCGTCGGACCACCCCTTCCTCACGGGCCTGCTTCGAGGCGAAGAGTTGTTGCAACCAGCTGTTCGGCTCCATGAGTTCCACGCTACGAACGAAGCGGGTTGATCACCTTCGGAGCAGCAGGTGGCAGACCGGGGCCATCCGAGGCGGAGACGCGCTGGCCAAGTAGGTTGCACCGTTTGGCCAACTAGCGTGCACAGGCACATCGGCCCCCGGCCCGGGCTCGGCGGCCACCGGACGCGGGTCCTGGCGTAGGTCCTGGCGTGGGTCCTGGCGTGGGTCCTGACGTGGGTCCTGGCGTGGGTCCTGGCGTGGGTCCTGACGTGGGTCCCCCCGCTCTGGCGGAAGCCGGGCGAACGCGCAGCTCAGAGCCCCGCCGAGGCGTCCGGAAATTCCGACATCCCTGTCCCTGGCCCCTCTTCCTGCTGTGGTGGTGGGTGGGCGGTGGTGCCGGACGGGATCAGCGGCGCTGCGCTGGCCCTCCCCGGCGCCCGGGCCGGGCCGGGCCGGAGCACGACGTCGACCAGGCCGCCGAGCACCCGCGCCCGGGTCTCGTTTAGCTGCTGGTCTACCTGCTCGCTTAGGTGCTCGTACAGCTGCTCGTTTGGCTGCTCGTTTAGGGTTCGGCACCTCGACCCGCCGCCGGGTCGTTCCCGCAGGCCAGGCCCGGGATTCGGGCGTTCTCACCGGGCCGACTTACTTCTGTGCGCCTGGTCCTGGTGGTGATGGGTGGTGGTGGCCGGGGTGGGGCGCGTTCGGTTCCGGGGCGGGTCCGCTCACCGGCGCTCGGCCTTCTTCTTCGCGCCCGCCTGGTGGCGGCCGCGATCGAGCAGGGGCGGGCGGCGCGGCCGGAGGCCCTGCCGGGTCGGTTTCGTCTCTGGTTTCGTCTCTGGTGGCGTCTCTGGTTTCGCACGCGGTTTCGTCTCTGGTTTCGTTTCCAAGCACCCCATGCCGCCGTGCCCGGCCTGTTTCCGCAGGTCAGACCCGGCAAGTTCGCCCGGCCCAGTGCCGACTTACCCCTGGGAGCCCCCGACCCGGCCGACGAAGGAGGAGGGGGAGGGTGGTGGGCGGCGGCACCGTGGGGTTCGGGGGCGCTGCGCTGTGCTGTTCCCCTCTCTCCGGCCGGGGCGGCCAGGGCGGCCGGGGCTGGTGACCGGGCTGGGCCCGCCTCGTTGGTCCGGGCATGACCGCCCTGACTCCGCCCGGCACCGGCCGGCACCGACGGCCAACGCCGCCGCCGGTCCCGGAGCCCGAGTGCACCTGCGGCACCTGCGATCCCGAGTGGCTCCCGACCTGCCGGACGCCGGAGCCCATCCGCCCGCCGCGGCACACCGGCGGCTCCGCCCGGCCCGGCCGCCACCGCGCGCCGCGCCCGGACGACCCGGCCCCGCCCGGCACCATCTCCCTGGAGGCGTACCGCGACCGCAAACGGCTCGCGGCCACCACCTCGACCGCCTGAACAGAGCTGTCACAACCCCCTGTCACGCCCCCGCCGAGAAGGCCGCGACAGGGCGTGCTGTCGCGCCCTGTGACCTGCACGAACACCCCTCCACCCCCCCACCCCCCGCCCGGGCGCGACAGCACCTCCGAGACAGCCCACTTCCCGGACCCGGCCGCGCAAGGGCTCCCAGGGAAGAAGTCGGCGCGCCCGCGCCCCGCCCGCCCACCCCTTGACCACCAGGCCAGCGCCCCGCCCGCCGCCCCGGCCGCACCCGTCCAAGAGAACCCGAAAGAGAACCAGAAAAGGGACCTGAAAGAGCACCCCAAAAGGAACCCGAAAGAGAACCGATTCCCCAGAATCCACACAGCGCATTCGGCGGGATCGCCCCGCACCGGATTCTGATGCACCGGGCGGCCAGAATTCTGGCGGGAAAGCCAGTCCCTTTAGCGCCCGGTTTCCGAGCCGCCCGGAGCGGCCCGTTCCCTCAGGAGGCAGGCCACATCAGGCGGGATCCCCTGGCATCCAGAAGTGATGCATGCGCGCGGGGGCGCGGCCACCTGGTCCACCGCGCCGACCGCCGACCCGCAAAGGCCGGCCTCTGCTCGGCCACCCCACCCGCCCCTCGACCCCGCTGCCCACGGGCCCGCACCCGAGCACCGAGCCGGACCCCCTCCCCTAGTCAGCCCGGCCGAAGGCCGCCCCTCCGTCAGCCAAAAATCCAGCTCAACGAGTTGACCTAGCCTCAGCCACCCCGGGCCGCCGGAGCGAAGCGGAGCGGCCCAGGCCGAGCGCGAAGCGCCGGCCGCACCACCGCGAAGCGGGGGTGCCGGACACGCGGAGCGGGTCCAGCCCGGCCGACGGCCGGGCCCACCGCGCGAAGCGCGGTGGCGAACCGAAGGGCCGAAGGCCCGTAGGGACCCGCTCCGCGGG
>NZ_JBVHEH010000029.1:0-97559 GCF_055562955.1 Kitasatospora sp. NPDC015121 | reverse complement strand
CGACGACGATCTTGGCGGAGGTGGTGGCGCGGCTGGGGGCGGCCGCGTTAGAGCTTGCGAAGTCCACTGAGGACCCTTTCGAGCAGCGTGACGTCAGGCGTACCGCCCGACTCGCCCGCGGCGGCGGGCTGGTGGATGGCGACCAGACCGGCTTCCGCCAGGTCTGCGACGAGGATGCGGGCGACCCCGAGCGGGACGCCGGCCAGCGCGGAGATCTCCGCCACCGACTTCACGTCGCGGCACAGCGACACGATGCGGGCGTGCTCGGGGAGCAGCCCGCCGGGGGCGGTGGTGCTGGTCGTCGAGATCAGCGCCTCGATGGCCAGCTGGTAGCGCGGCCGGGTGCGACCGCCGGTCATCGCGTACGGGCGGACCAGCGGCTGCTGCTCGTAGCCGTCCGACTGCTGGCCGCCGTACCCGCCGGCCTGCTGGCCGCCGTAGCCGTTTCCGTAACCGTTGCCGTACGCGCCGGCGGGTGTCGGGGGCGGGGTCATGCGTCCTCCTTGTGCTGCAGTCGTTCGCGGCCGGAGCCCGCGGGCCGTTGACTGACGGGCTGTCAGCCACCGTACGGCGAAGACCTGGGGTGGGAGTGCCGGACCCGGGGGTCGGGTGAGGGTCCGGCACGGTGAGGGTGGTGCTGAGGAGTCGGGTGGAACCGGCCCGTCAGTGGAGCAGGCTGCCCTGGAGCTCCGCCCGCAGGGCCGGCGTGAGCACCGCGCCGGCCCGGTCGACCAACAGCGCCATCTCGTAGCCGACGAGACCGATGTCGGAGTCCGGCGAGGCGAGCACCGCGAGCGCGGAGCCGTCGCTGATCGCCATCAGGAACAGGAAGCCCCGCTCCATCTCGACCACGGTCTGGTTGACCTCGCCGCCCTCGAAGATGCGGCTGGCGCCGGAGGTCAGCGAGGTCAGTCCGGAGGCGACGGCGGCCAGCTGGTCGGCGCGGTCCCGGGGGAAGCCCTCGGACATGCACAGCAGCAGACCGTCGGCGGAGACCACCACGGTGTGGGACACCCCGGGGGTGTTGTCCACGAAATTGGTGATCAGCCAGTTCAGGTTCTGTGCGGCCTGGCTCATCTGGATCAACTCAACGCTCCTGGTGCTCGGGGCCGAAGCCGTTGTTGCCATCGACGTCGGACCGCCCGCCCCGGGCTCCCCGGTAGCCCTCGGACGTCCCGCCGAAGTCGAAGCCCGGCCGCTGCTGCGGCCCGGGACCGCCGAAGCCCGGCTGCTGCGTCCCCGCCTGGCGGCCCTGCTGGATGCCGCGCCGCAGGTTGGTCAGCCGGCCGCGCACCTCCTCCGGGCTGCGCGAGACCTGGGGGCCGGTCAGCGGGCTGGCCTCGGCGCTGCCGGAGACCAGGTTGGCCTGCGGGGTGCGGCGCGGCAGCCCCGAGGTGGTCAGGCCGTTGGTCTGCGGCTCGCGCATCTGCTCGGCCCGCCGCCAGCGCTCGTCGTTCGCCGACGGGCGCCACGGCGCGTCCGGGTCACCCTGCGGGTCGACCGCGGGGGCGCCCTGCGGACCGGCCTGCGGGGCACCGCCGAACGGCGCCGCCGGACGCTGGCCCGGGCCCGGCTGGCCCTGCGGGCCGGTCGGACGCTGGGGCTGCTGCTGCGGCTGCTGCGGCTGCTGCGGCTGCTGGGGCGCGGCCGGACGCTGCTGCTGCGGGCCGGTGGGGCGCTGCTGCTGCGGGGCACCGCCCGGCGCCGGGCGCTGCGGCAGGCCCTGCGACTGCGGGCCGGGCCCCTGCGGGCGCTGCCGCTCGACCGGCTCGGCCTGCGGACGCTCGGTGAAGCCCGGCGCGGAGGTGCCGGGGCGCTGCGGCTGGTACGCACGCGGGCGGAGCTGCTCGTGGCCCGGCACCGGGGCGCCCGGCCCGGCCGACCGCTCGCCGGCCGTCGGCAGCGCCATCGGCTGCGGGCGCTCGGCGAACTGCTGCGGCTGCTGGGCCTGCTGCGGACGCTCGGCGTACTGCTGCTGCACCGGCGGGAAGCCCTGGCCCACCGGGTCCGGCAGCACCGGCTCCACCAGGCCGAGGCCCAGCGGGTCGCGCGGGTCGATGTCGGACGCCTCGAAGCGCGGCCGGTCGAACCCGCCCGACTGCTCGACCGGGGCGGCCGGCGCCTGCTGCTGCGGCAGCGGACGGCGCGGCGGCTGCTCGGCCCGCCCGTGCTGGGCCGGCTCACCGCCCGGACGCGGCCGGCCCGGCAGCGGGGCGCCCTGCGGGCCCTGCGGCGCCTGCGGGCGACGCGGACCCGGGCCCTGCGGACCGCCCTGCGGCGGCTGGCCGGGCTGGCCGGGCTGCTGGCCCGGCTGCGGGCGGCGCGGCGGCAGCCCGCCGCGCTGCTGGCCCGGACCGTCCTGGAGGCCCGGGGCGCCCGAGGCGCCCGGCACCCGCCGCGGCGGCAGCCCGCCGCCGGCCGGCGCACCGGCACCCGGACCACCGGGCGCGCCCGCGCCCGGACCGGCCGGCGCACCCGCCGCCGGGTTCTCGCGCAGCGACTGGCCGACCGAGCGGGTCGGCAGCGCGCCGGGGCGGCCCTGCGGCTGCGGCGAGCGGCCGCCGAAGGCGCCGTTCGGGCCGAAGCCGCCGTCGCCCGGCTGGCCGCCGGGCGCGCCCGGGCCGCCGGGTCCGCCCGGCGTGCGCTGCGGCGCGGCCGGGCCGGAGGAGCCGGCCGGGGAGAAGAGGTCGGGGCTGCCGCCGGCCGGGCCCTGGCCCAGCTGCGGACGGCCCGCAGGGTCGTTCGGGCCCGCCTGGCCGAGCGCGGTGCGCGCACCGGGCAGGTCGCCCGCCGGGCGGCCCTGCTGGCGCGGCGTCGGCGCCAGGCCGCGCGGCCGGCCGCCCTGCGGCGGCTGGCCGGGCTGGCCCGGCTGCCCGGGCCCGGGCCGGTTGCCGCGCCGCTCGGCGGAGTTGGTGACGTCCACCGGCAGCATGACCAGCGCGGTGGTGCCGCCGGAGTCGGACGGGCGGAGCTGGATCCGGATGCCGTGCCGCAGGGACAGCCGGCCGACCACGAACAGGCCCATCCGGCGGGAGACGGAGACGTCCACGACCGGCGGGTTGGCGAGGCGCTCGTTGATGTCGGCGAGGTCGTCGGGGGAGAGGCCGATGCCGGTGTCGTGGATCTCGATCAGCACCCGGCCGTCCGGCAGGGCGTGGCCGGTGACCCGGACCCGGGTCTGCGGGGAGGAGAACGAGGTGGCGTTCTCCAGCAGCTCGGCGAGCAGGTGGACGAGGTCGTTGACGACGCGGCCGGCGACCTCGGCGGTGGGCACCGAGGCGAGCTCGACGCGCTCGTACTGCTCCACCTCGGAGGCGGCGGCGCGCAGCACGTCGACCAGCGGGACGGGGCGGGTCCAGCGGCGGCCGGGGTCCTCGCCCGCGAGGACGAGGAGGTTCTCGCCGTTGCGGCGCATGCGGGTCGCGAGGTGGTCGAGCTTGAACAGCGAGGCCAGCTGGTCCGGGTCGGCCTCGCGGCTCTCCAGCTCGGAGATCAGCGACAGCTGGCGCTGGATCAGGCCCTGGCTGCGGCGCGAGAGGTTGGTGAACATCGCGTTGATGTTGCCGCGCAGCAGCGCCTGCTCGGCGGCCAGGCGGACCGCCTCGCGGTGCACCATGTCGAAGGCGTGCGCCACGTGGCCGATCTCGTCGGCGGAGTCGACGCCGACCGGCTCGACGGTGACGTCGACGTCGTGCGGGTCGCTCTCGGAGAGCGTCTTGACCAGCTCGGGCAGCCGCCGCTCGGCGACGTCCTCGGCGGAGGCCTGCAGGCGGGTCAGCGAGCGCACCATCGAGCGGGCCACCAGGGCGGCGCCGGCGATGGCGACGACGAGCACCAGGGCGACCAGCGAGGCGTTGATGACCGACTGGGCGTCGGCGTCCGACTGCAGCTGCTGGGCCTTGCCGTCGAGGTCGGAGAGGAGCTTCTTCTCGATGACCCGTTCGGCGTTGATCTTGGCCGTGGACTCCTCGTACCACTGCTGGTAGCTGACGCCGTCGGCCTGCTTGATGCCGTTCGGGTTCAGCACCGCCTGGGCGAACCGGTCGGCCTCGGCGACGACCTTGTTGTAGCTCATGGCCGAGCGCAGCGAGCGGGCCGCGCCCTCTCCGTACAGCGCGGTGAAGTTCTCCATCGCGTTGTCCTCGGAGTTGATCAGCCGGATGCCGAAGGTCTCGTCGGAGGCGGAGAGGGTGGGGGCCACCGGGTTGGCGAGCGCGGCCGAGATCAGCGCGCGCTGCATGGAGGTGGCTTCCTTGGACAGCGAGAACTGGTACAGGGTCCGGGTGGACTTGACCAGCTCGGTGGAGTTCGAGGTGATCGCGATGTCCTGCGCGGCGCCGATCAGGTCGTTGATGATCACGTTGTAGTTGGTGATCGTGGCCTGGATGTTGTTCGGGTCCGTGAAGGCGCCCCGGCGGGCCCGCGGCAGCGTGTTGAGGTCCTTGCGGACCTGCAGCAGCAGGGTCTTGGAACCGGCCAGGTCGAGGTCGTCGAACTTGTCGGCGGCCGCGTTGAACTTCTTCGACAGCGCGCTGCTGACGGAGTACGCCTGCTGCACGTCCTTGTCGGTGTCCGCGTTGCCGCCGTGCGCCACCGGGCCGGCCGCGATGTCGCGCTCGGTCTGCAGGGCGTCGGCGAGGTCGGTCGCGGTGCGGGCCAGCTCGGCCAGGTCGCTCATCTGGGAGAGCTCGCGGGAGTTCTCCATCGAGCCCTGCACGCGCAGGCCGCCGAAGACCAGCGCCACGATCACGGGCAGGAAGAGCAGGGCGATCAGGCGGGTGCGGATCCGCCAGTTGCGCATGGCGAAGCGGCTCAGGCCGGTGGCCCGGCGGCGGTTGAGCGTGCCGCGCAGTCTGGCGCGACGGCTCTTCGGACCGGCCGGCTTGTCGCCGTCCTGCTGGGGCGCGCTGTTCGCGCCCTGCGCACCGCTGTCGGCGGCGGGCTCGGCGGGGGAGCCGTACGGCCGCTCGCCTTGGCCCGTCGTCGCCGGTGTCGCCTGGTGGGGGCCGGCCACGGGCTCCCGCGACTCCGGGTCACCCGCGGCGCCGCTGCCCCTCTTGAAACGTCCCTGCACTGGCGTCGCAACCTCTGGACCGGGCGCCCTTCCCCGCCGGGCGGAGATAGGGCGGTGTCGAGTTTTTCCGTGGCATTCCAGCACAGCGGGGGAAGTCCAACAAGGGCCGTTACGACACGGTGTCCTGGGCCACCCTCCGCGCGCGGGGACTCACGTTGCGTGGCGCTCACGGCGTGGAATACGGTCCTTTTCGGACACTCGACGTGTCCAGGTCAACGAAGGGGAAGATCGGCATGTGCGCCGAATGTCCGTGATATCCCTAATGGTGGATTCCGGCATTGGCCGGAATCGTCACCTCCGCGCCCTTTGCACCGGCAATTGTGAGCAAACTCACAGCCCGATGTGTAGCTTTGGTCACGGTCGCTGTGGAATGGGCTCCCTAACCTGGCAGGGTTGCTCGGAGCCTGCCCGGCGGCGGGCCCGCGCAAAAGTCCGATTCGAGTTCGAGTGAAACAAGGGTGCTGACGCAGATGTCCGAGACGACCACCAAGGCCCCCGGCTCCACGGCCAACCCGCGCCGCACCACGCTGGCCTCCGTCGCGGACTTCGCCCAGCTGCCCGGCTTCGCGACCCGCGTCGCCCGGACGTACTCCACCGACCTCCCGGCCTCCACGGCCAACCCGCGCCGCACCGTCCGCTGACCCGGACGGCCCAGCCCGACCCGGCCCGCGCCCCGGCACCCCGCGCGGGGCGGGGCGGCCCCTCGCGCCGATAACCTGGTACCCACGAGCCGAGCCCGGTACTGCGGGCCCGGCAACCGTCCGGGAGCGTCCGGGCGGCCGACGAACCGAGAGGTTGCAGGGCTGTGCGTATCGCCAGGTTCTCCGTCCGCGAAGGGAGCCCCGCGGCGGGCTCGGTCTCCTTCGGAATCATCGAGGGGGACGCCGCGCAACCCGACTCGCTGGTGGTCCACGCGCTGGCCGGCCACCCCTTCGGCACCCCCCAGCCGACCGGCGAGACCCACCGCCTGCAGGACGTCCGGCTGCTGGCCCCGATGCTCCCCAGCAAGGTCGTCGCGGTCGGCCGCAACTACGCCGCGCACGCCGCCGAGCTGGGCAACGAGGTCCCGGCCGTCCCGCTGACCTTCTTCAAGCCCTCCACCGCCGTCATCGGCCCCACCGAGTCGATCGCCTACCCGCCGTTCTCCGCGGACGTGCAGTACGAGGCCGAACTCGCCGTGGTGATCGGCCGGATGTGCCGCGAGGTGCCGCTGGAGCGCGTCCCCGAGGTGGTCTTCGGCTACACCTGCGCCAACGACGTCACCGCCCGCGACGTGCAGCAGCGCGAGGGCCAGTGGGCCCGCGCCAAGGGCTTCGACACCTCCTGCCCGCTCGGCCCGTGGATCGAGACCGACCTCGACCCCGCCGACCTGGCCGTCACCTGCACCGTCAACGGCGAGCTCCGGCAGGCCGGCCGCACCTCGCAGATGGTCCGCTCGGTCGCCGAGCTGATCGTGCACGTCTCCGAGGCGATGACCCTGCTCCCGGGCGACGTCATCCTCACCGGCACCCCCGCGGGTGTCGGCCCCCTGAACATCGGCGACGAGGTCGCCGTCTCCGTCGAAGGCATCGGCACCCTCTCCAACAAGGTGATCAAGCGTGGCTAATGCAGGTATCAGCGGCTCCGCCGCGGGGAACCCGGCCGTCCGGGTCCGCTTCTGTCCCTCCCCGACCGGCAACCCGCACGTCGGCCTGGTCCGCACCGCCCTGTTCAACTGGGCCTACGCCCGGCACAACGGCGGCACCCTGGTGTTCCGGATCGAGGACACCGACGCGGCCCGGGACTCCGAGGAGTCGTACGAGCAGCTGCTCGGCGCCATGCGCTGGCTCGGCTTCGACTGGGACGAGGGCCCCGAGGTCGGCGGCCCGCACGCCCCCTACCGCCAGTCGCAGCGGACGGACGTCTACGCGGACGTCGCGGAGCGGCTGCGCGCGGCCGGCCACGCCTACCCCTGCTACTGCACCACCGAGGAGCTGGACGCCCGCCGCGAGGCCGCCCGCGCGGCCGGCCGGCCCTCCGGCTACGACGGCCACTGCCGCGACCTGACGGCCGAGCAGAAGGCCGCCTACGAGGCCGAGGGCCGCCCGTCGATCCTCCGCTTCCGGATGCCCGACACCACCCTCGCCTTCGACGACCTGGTCCGCGGCCCGATCTCCTTCGACCCGAAGGACGTCCCCGACTACGGCATCGTCCGGGCCAACGGCGCCCCGCTGTACACCCTGGTCAACCCGGTCGACGACGCCCTGATGGAGATCACCCACGTCCTGCGCGGCGAGGACCTGCTCTCCTCGACGCCCCGTCAGATCGCCCTGTACGCCGCCCTGGCGGAGATCGGCGTCGGCAACGGCACCACCCCGCGGTTCGGCCACCTGCCGTACGTGATGGGCGAGGGCAACAAGAAGCTCTCCAAGCGCGACCCGCAGGCCTCGCTCAACCTCTACCGCGAGCGCGGCTTCCTCCCCGAGGGCCTGCTCAACTACCTGGCCCTGCTGGGCTGGTCGCTCGCCGAGGACCGCGACATCTTCGACGTCGACGAGATGGTGGCCGCCTTCGACATCGACCACGTCAACGCCAACCCGGCCCGCTTCGACCTCAAGAAGGCCGAGCACATCAACGCCGAGCACCTCCGCCGCCTCGCCCCCGCGGAGTTCGTCGAGCGGCTGGTGCCCTACCTGCAGGCCGCCGACCTGCTGCCGGCCGAGCCCGCCGCCGAGCAGCTCGACCTGCTGGCGAAGGTCGCGCCGCTCACCCAGGAGCGGATGGTCGTCCTCTCCGAGATCGTCACCATGGCCGGCTTCCTGTTCGTCGCCCCCGCGGACTTCGCGGTCGACCCCGAGGACGGCGCCAAGGTCCTCACCGCCGACGCCCGCCCGGTGCTGGAGGCCTCGGTCGAGGCGCTCACCGAACTGCCGGACTTCACCCCCGAGCCGATCCAGGCCGCGCTGCGCGCGGCCCTGGTCGAGGGCCTGGGCATCAAGCCCAAGTTCGCCTTCACCCCGCTGCGGGTCGCGGTCACCGGCCGCCGGGTCTCCCCGCCGCTGTTCGAGTCGATGGAGCTGCTCGGCCGCGAGGAGACGCTCCGCCGCCTGCGGTCCGCGCTGGAGCTGCTCCCGGCCTCCTGAGCCGCCTCCCGGGCGCCCCCCGGGCACCTGCGGGCCGTGTCGCTGACCTGGCCCGCAGGTGTCCGGCGCGCTGCCTGCGGTTATCGATTTTGGAGCGGGGCGGGGCGTCGGGTAATGTTCTTTCTGCGCCGCCCGGGCCGGGAGGCGCAAGACACCGAGGAAGACCCCGCAGAGGGGTTGAACTCTGGTGGGGTATGGTGTAATTGGCAGCACGACTGATTCTGGTTCAGTTAGTCTAGGTTCGAGTCCTGGTACCCCAGCGCAGCACCTCACTGCAGTAAGCCCCCGTTGTGTAGTGGCCTAGCACGCCGCCCTCTCAAGGCGGTAGCGCCGGTTCGAATCCGGTCGGGGGTACGCAATTCTTGACAATTGCAGATGAATGAATGAGTCTCGCCCCCGTTGTGTAGTGGCCTAGCACGCCGCCCTCTCAAGGCGGTAGCGCCGGTTCGAATCCGGTCGGGGGTACTCACTCGTTCAGGCCCCCGTTGTGTAGTGGCCTAGCACGCCGCCCTCTCAAGGCGGTAGCGCCGGTTCGAATCCGGTCGGGGGTACTCATGGGGTATGGTGTAATTGGCAGCACGAGTGATTCTGGTTCATTTAGTCTAGGTTCGAGTCCTGGTACCCCAGCCAAGAAACGCTCCACAGAATGAGCTCCGGGTGACCGGGGCTCTTTTTGCATGTCCAGGCCCGGTACGACGACGCCCTCCGGTACGACGACGTCCCCCGGCCGCCGGCCGGGGGACGTCGTACGGGTGCGGGAGCGGCTCAGCTGCGGCGCAGCGCCTCGGTGAGGCGATTGGCGGCCTCGATGATGGCCTGGGCGTGCATCCGGCCGGGGTGGCGGGTCAGGCGCTCGATCGGGCCGGAGACCGAGACGGCGGCGACCACCCGGTTGGAGGGCCCGCGGACGGGCGCGGAGACCGAGGCGACGCCGGGCTCGCGCTCGCCGATGGACTGGGCCCAGCCGCGGCGGCGCACGCCGCTGAGCGCGGTGGCGGTGAACCGGGCGCCCTGGAGGCCGCGGTGCAGGCGCTCGGGCTCCTCCCAGGCGAGCAGCACCTGGGCGGCGGAGCCGGCCTTCATCGGCAGCGTGGAGCCGACCGGCACGGTGTCGCGCAGGCCGGAGAGGCGCTCGGCGGCGGCCACGCAGATCCGCATCTCGCCCTGCCGGCGGTAGAGCTGGGCGCTCTCGCCCGTGACGTCCCGCAGGTGGGTCAGCACCGGTCCGGCGGCGGCCAGCAGCCGGTCCTCGCCGGCCGCGGCGGAGAGCTCGGCGAGCCGGGGCCCGAGGATGAAGCGGCCCTGCATGTCGCGGGTGACCAGGCGGTGGTGCTCGAGTGCGACGGCGAGTCGGTGGGCCGTGGGCCGTGCCAGACCGGTGGCGGCGACCAGCCCCGCCAACGTGGCGGGGCCCGACTCCAGTGCGCTGAGCACCAGAGCGGCCTTGTCGAGAACGCCGACGCCGCTAGTGTTGTCCATGTCTCGATACTGCAGTCTCAATCAGCGAGACGCAAGTTCAATCTTCCGAGAAAAGCGCCACTCTTGGTGTCAGCAGCCCGGGAGACACCCAGGACGGCACCCCACCACGGTGTCCGCATCCTGGACGGTCCGGCGTGCAGGTCGCGACTCCAAGCGAGCCTCACAGGGCGGCACGGGACAAGACCTCGACGATCACGAGAAGGCCGGCAGAGCGGCCGGCTGGAGGGAATCCGATGGGACGGACACTCGCAGAGAAGGTCTGGGACGACCACGTCGTCCGGCGCGCCGAGGGCGAGCCCGACCTGCTCTACATCGACCTGCACCTGCTGCACGAGGTGACCAGCCCGCAGGCCTTCGACGGCCTCCGGCTGGCCGGCCGCCCGGTCCGCCGGACCGATCTGACGATCGCCACCGAGGACCACAACACCCCCACCCTCGACATCGACAAGCCGATCGCCGACCCGGTCTCCCGGGTCCAGCTGGAGACGCTGCGCAAGAACGCCGCCGAGTTCGGCGTGCGCATCCACTCGCTGGGCGACGTCGAGCAGGGCGTGGTGCACGTGGTCGGCCCGCAGCTGGGCCTGACCCAGCCCGGCATGACCGTGGTCTGCGGCGACTCGCACACCTCCACCCACGGCGCCTTCGGCGCGCTGGCCTTCGGCATCGGCACCAGCCAGGTCGAGCACGTGCTGGCCACCCAGACGCTGCCGCTGGCCCCGTTCAAGACCATGGCGATCACCGTCGAGGGCGAGCTGCCCGAGGGCGTCACCGCCAAGGACCTGATCCTGGCCGTGATCGCCAAGATCGGCACCGGCGGCGGCCAGGGCTACGTCCTGGAGTACCGCGGCTCGGCGATCCGCAGCCTCTCCATGGAGGCCCGGATGACGATCTGCAACATGTCCATCGAGGCGGGCGCCCGGGCCGGCATGATCGCCCCCGACCGCACCACCTTCGACTACCTGCAGGGCCGCCCGCACGCCCCGCAGGGCGAGGACTGGGACGCCGCGGTCGCCTACTGGGAGACCCTGGCCACCGACGAGGACGCGGTCTTCGACGCCGAGGTGCTGATCGACGCCGCCTCGCTGACCCCGTTCGTCACCTGGGGCACCAACCCCGGCCAGGGCGCGCCGCTGGGCGCGAACGTGCCGGACCCGGCGGACTTCGCGGACCCGCAGGAGCGGATCGCCGCCGAGAACGCCCTCAAGTACATGGGCCTGGAGGCCGGCACCCCGCTGCGCGAGGTCAAGGTCGACGCGGTCTTCGTCGGCTCCTGCACCAACGGCCGGATCGAGGACCTGCGGGCCGCCGCGGCCGTCGTCGAGGGCCGGCGGATCGCCGAGGGCGTGCGGATGCTGGTCGTCCCCGGCTCCGTCCGGGTCGCCCTGCAGGCCGTCGAGGAGGGCCTGGACAAGGTCTTCACCGCCGCGGGCGCCGAATGGCGGCACGCCGGCTGCTCGATGTGCCTGGGCATGAACCCGGACCAGCTGGCCCCGGGCGAGCGCTGCGCCTCCACCTCGAACCGCAACTTCGAGGGCCGCCAGGGCAAGGGCGGACGCACCCACCTGGTCTCCCCCCAGGTGGCCGCCGCGACCGCGCTGCTGGGCCGTCTGGCCGCACCGTCCGACCTGACCGACAACGTGGCCGTGGAGGTCTGACGCCATGGAGAAGTTCACCACCCACACCGGCCGGGCCGTCCCGCTGCGCCGTTCGAACGTGGACACCGACCAGATCATCCCGGCGCACTGGCTCAAGAAGGTCACCCGCTCCGGCTTCGAGGACGGCCTGTTCGAGGCCTGGCGCAAGGACGAGTCCTTCGTCCTGAACCTGCCCGAGCGGCAGGGCGCCTCCGTCCTGGTGACCGGCCCCGAGTTCGGCACCGGCTCGTCCCGCGAGCACGCCGTCTGGGCGCTGCAGAACTACGGCTTCCAGGCCGTCATCTCCTCCCGCTTCGCCGACATCTTCCGCGGCAACTCGCTGAAGAACGGCCTGCTCACGGTGGTCCTGCCGCAGGAGACCGTCGAGAAGCTCTGGGAGTTGACCGAGGCCGACCCGACCGCCGAGATCACCGTCGACCTGGAGACCCGCGAGGTCCGGGCCGAGGGCGTCACCGCGCCGTTCGAGCTGGACGACAACGTGCGCTGGCGGCTGCTGAACGGTCTGGACGACATCAGCATCACCCTGCAGGACGAGGGCGACATCGCCGCGTTCGAGGCGCGGCGCCCCGCCTACAAGCCGCGCACCCAGCCGGTCGCCTGAGCCACCGCTTTCTGACGGACCGACAACAAGACCCGCCCCCCTCCGGGGCGGGTCTTCGTTGTTCGCAGGGGAGTTCGTCAGCCCGGAATAGACCCTGGTGTAGCGCAACTCCGTACAGATGGCACAATCGTTGCATGCACCACAGTCCCGAACCCCCGTACCAGGACGGCGAACCCGCGTCCGGGGACGGTCGGGACGGTGCTGCCGACTCGGAAGTCACCCTGCTCTACGCACTGGTGGCCGAGCGGTTGAAGCAAGCCCACGCCCGCGTTCACGCGCTGAACGTGTCGACGGACGCAAAGACCGCTCTCACCCGACAACTGCTGATCGTCACCGAGACCGCGAAGCGCGATCTCCCGGAGGCGGCACGGCGGTTGAGTCGCTTTGTGCAGGACCTCGACGAGGGGCGGATGCCTCCCAGGTGAGCACCTCCATGCGCAAATCCATTGCGACACTAGGGTGATTCACGCGTTTGGTAATTGAAAGTCCGCAGATACATACCTAACGTGCGAAAAGAACGGATGGAATCATCCGGCGCCCGTTTCCGAAGGGGAAGACGTGAACAAGGCTCAGCTTGTCGAAGCGGTGGCCGAGCAGCTGGGCGGTCGCAAGGCTGCCGCAGAGGCCGTCGACGCAGTGCTCGACACCATGGTGCGTGCCGTCGTGGCGGGTGACCGCGTCTCGGTCACCGGTTTCGGCACCTTCGAGAAGGTGGAGCGCTCGGCGCGCTTCGCCCGGAACCCGCAGACCGGCGAGCGGGTCAAGGTCAAGAAGACCGCCGTGCCGCGGTTCCGTCCCGGCCAGGGCTTCAAGGACCTCGTCTCCGGCAGCAAGAAGCTGCCCAAGGACGGCCCGTCCGTCAAGAAGGCGCCCAAGGGCTCGCTCACCCCGGGCAAGTCCGGCGTGGCCGCCACCCCGGCCGCCAAGCGGGCCGCCACCAAGCGGGCCGCGGCCGCCGGCACCGCCGCCGCCGCGACCAAGAAGACCGCCGCCAAGAAGACCACCGCCACGACGGCCAAGAAGGCGGCCCCCGCCAAGACCGCGGTCAAGAAGGCCACCCCCGCCAAGACCACCGTGGCCAAGACCGCGGCGGCCAAGAAGGCGACCCCGGCCAAGGGCGCGGCCAAGAAGACCACCACCGCGGCCGCCGCCAAGAAGACCGCCGCCACCGCCAAGAAGACCGCTCCGGCGAAGAAGACCGCCACGCGGAAGACCACCGCGCGCAAGTCCACCGCCAAGTAGTCGCCCCACCTCCGGCGCCGGCCCGACCGGCACCGGGGCACCGGCCGCGCCGGTCCGGCCCGGGTTCCGCCCGGGCCCGGACCGGCGCGGCCGTTTCTCCGTCCCGGCGGCCCGGCGGGGCCGACCGGTTGAGGGGCCGTCGGCGCGACGCGGCGTCAGCGCGGGCGCCCGGAACGGAAAGGAAAGGCGAATTCCGCCGCGGACCGGCCAGCCACCGCTCCGCGCCGCTACTCCGCGGGCGTCAGCGGCAGCTCGTAGCAGATCTCCCAGCGGGAATCCGGAATGACCAGATCGGCGGTCTCCACCGGCCGCCCGGAGTCGTCCAGGTACGTCCGCTCGATCAGCGTCACCGCGTCGCCCGAGGCGATCCCCAGCAGCGCCGCCTGCTCCGCGCTCGCCCGGGAGGGGCGCAGCCGCTCCACCGCGCGCGCCACCCGCACCCCGATCGCCGCCATCCGGGCCACCACGCCCCGGCCGTGCAGCGGGCCGTACTCGGGCAGCAGCACCGGGGAGCCGCCGGTGAGCTCCATCGGCTCCCAGGAGTCGGCGAGTTGGACCGTCCGGCCGTCCAGCTGGAACTCGTAGCGGGTGTGCACCGTCGGCGCGCCGGGCTCGATCCGCAGCCGCCGCGCGATCCCCTCCGGGGCGGGCGTGCGGGCCGCCGACTCCGACTCCCACTCGCCGTCCGGCGTCAGCGCGGCCGGGAACAGCCCCGCCGTCCGCGACCGGACCATCGTCAGCCGCTCCACCGGCTCCCGGACGTACGTGCCCGACCCCGTCCGGCCCTACAGCAGCCCTTCCGCGATGAGCACCTCCTGCGCCCGCTGGAGCACGTTCGGCCCCACCCCGTAGCTCTCGGCCAGCCGCGCCCGGGACGGCAGCCGCTCGCCGACCGCCCACTCCCCGGCCGTCACCCGACGGCGCAGGTGGTCCGCGATGCGGAGGTACGGCGGGTCCTGTGAGGGCATCTGGCGTCTCCCGGCGGAGGGCGTGACCTGCCGGGGGTGACGGCAGGACGGTGGTGACGGGTGATTCAGCTTGACAACCTAATGCATCAGGTGGAATCTAATGGCTTAGATTCACTATGAGTGATCGACCGACTTCGGGGAGAGGCGCGGCGTGCCAAGCACGAGGGTGTTCGACCTTGCATCCAGGCTCGCCGCGGCCACCGGATCCGAAGCCAGGATCATCCGGCTGCCCGACGGGGGCTACCGGGTGGAAGCCGACTACCTCACCACCCCGGACCCGCGCGACCACCTCGCCGTCCTCGACGTCCTCACCCGGGCCGACCGCTACGGGCACCGCTACCGCACCCGCACCCACACCGTCTGGGCCGAATTCGACCCACCCCAGGAGCCGCCGTGAAGGACACGCCACCCGGCTACACCGTCGGCATCGAGGAGGTCACCGAGCCGGCCTCGTTCCTCACCCTCGCGCCCGCGCTCTCCTCGCTCTGGCAGGTCCTGCGCATCCTCCCGCTCGGCTGGACGCAGTTCGAGGCCTACCGGTACTTCTTCGGGCCGGGGGCGACCGAACGCACCGAGGAGTTCCTGGCCCGGGACGGCCGACTGCGGCTCAGCTTCGCGCTGCTCGGCCGCACCCGGCTGATCAGCGTGCTCCCGACGGTCGACGGGCCGCTCCAACCGGGGCCCGTGCCGCTCAGGTTGGTCGCCTCCCCGGAGGTCGCCGCGCTGGGCCTGGACGGCTCGGGCGGGCGGCCGGGCCGGGACGCGCCGTACCGGTGGGGCGTCTGACCGCCGGACGGGCCGGGGTCACGGCCGCGGGGAACGACTGTGGGCTACGGCTGCGGGGCGTCGGCTTCCGGGTCGGGGAAGGTCGGGAGGGTGAGGAAGACCACGCGGCGGTCGGGGCCCTCCCCGGTGGTGCGGATGCGCAGGCGCTGGCCGGGGCGGAGGAGGCGGAGGCCGCCGGCGTCGAAGGCGGGGGTGTCGAAGGGGACGGGCGTGCCGTCGTCGAGCAGGACCGAGCCGGAGCGGGTCGTGGGCTCGAAGGTGAACGCGGTGGCCTGCATGGGAGCCAGCATAGGGCTTCGGAGCAGGGCCGCGGTGGCCGGGCCGAGGCCGAGCAGGTGGGCGGCGGCCAGGTCGGCGGGGGTGTCCACGTCGCGGCGGACGGAGGGGACGCGCGGGAGGCGGAGCTCGGTGGCGCCGCCGACCAGGTGGGCGGCGCGGGAGCCGGGACCGAAGGCCGGGCGGAGCGGAGCGCCGTCGGCGCCGGCGAGCAGCACGGTGCCGGTACCGGGGGCGTCGGGCAGGAAGGCCCGGCCGCGGGCCGGGACCGCGGCGAGGACGCGGGCGAGTTCGGCGGGCCGGAGCGCGGGCAGGTCCGCGGAGAGGGTGGCGACGGGGGAGCGGGGGTGGCGCCGGAGGGCGCTCGCGGCGCCGTGCGCGAGCGCCGGGTTGAGGCCGCCGGGCTCGTCGGCCAGCACGTCGGCCCCCAGCGCGCGCAGCGCCTCGGCGGCGCGCGCGTCCCGGGTGACCACCAGGACGCGGCCGACGGCGGGGCAGGCGAGCGCGGCGGCGACGGTGTCGCGGGCGAAGGCGAGGGCGAGCCGGGGCCGCAGTCCGCCGAGCGCGGCCAGCCGGCTCTTCGCCTCGGCGAGCGGTTTCACCGGGACGACCACCGACCAG
This sequence comes from Kitasatospora sp. NPDC015121, assembly GCF_055562955.1. Lineage (NCBI taxonomy): Bacteria > Bacillati > Actinomycetota > Actinomycetes > Kitasatosporales > Streptomycetaceae > Kitasatospora > Kitasatospora sp. NPDC015121. Next base: position 81,735 of record NZ_JBVHEH010000029.1, on the reverse strand, counting down.
CCGGTCCGCGGTGGGTCCGCCGGGCTGCGGGGCCGCCCCGGGGCGGTCGGCCCGACGGCGGCGGGGCGTACGGTGTCCTCTGTCATCGGCGCCATTGTGGCGTCGGCCGGGGAGCCCTGGCCAGCGTGCCGGGGGGTGTCCCCGGCGGCGGGCGGGGGCCGGGCGGCTGGTGGCGGTGGTGGCAGCTCGACACAGGCTCGGCTCCCGGGCGAGACTGGTCGCCGCCCCGGAGCCGCTGGCCGGCCCCGGCGAGGTGAGACCGCGGCGCAGTACGGGGCGCCGCACGGATGAGGAGGAGCTGGGGTGGCCCGCCGCTCTAACGCCAGGTTCGGAAACGCCGACTACGGGATCTGGTACCGCTTCGCGGCGGTGCTCGTGAAGCCGGTGACCAACGCCCTGGCAAAGGCGGAGTGGCGCGGCTGGGAGCACCTGCCCGAGAAGTCCGGGTTCATCGCCGCGGTGAACCACAATTCGGTGATCGACCCGGTGTTCTACGCGCACTGGCAGTACAACTCGGGCCGCCCGCCGCGGATCCTCGCGAAGTCCTCGCTGTTCTCGGTGCCGTTCATCGGCTTCATGCTGCGCAAGACCGGTCAGATCCCGGTGTTCCGGGAGTCCACCGACGCGGCCGAGGCGTTCCGGGCCGCGATCGACGCGGTGAACGGCGGCCAGTGCGTGCAGTTCTACCCGGAGGGCACGCTGACCCGGGATCCCGAGCTGTGGCCGATGACCGGCAAGAGCGGCGCGGCCCGGGTCGCGCTGATGACCGGCGCGCCGGTCATCCCGGTGGCGCACTGGGGCGCGCACGAGATCATCCCGCCGTACGGCAAGGGCAAGGGCAAGTACCGCCTGTTCCCGCGGCACCGGGTGATCGTCGCGGCGGGCCCGGCGGTCGACCTGAGCCGGTACCAGGGGCAGGAGATCACCGCCCGGGTGCTTCGGGAGGCCACCGACGACATCATGGCGGCGATCACCGCCGTGCTGGAGGACATCCGCGGCGAGCAGGCCCCGAAGGAGCGGTACGACATGCGCCGGGCCGCCAAGGACCGGGCCGCGGCCGCCCAGGCCAAGCGCGAGCGCGCCGCCGAGGAGGGCGGCCGGTGACCCGCTGCGCGGTGATGGGGACGGGCTCCTGGGGCACCGTCTTCGCGATGATCCTGGCCGACGCGGGCTGCGAGGTGACGCTCTGGGGCCGCCGGGCGGAGCTGGTCGACGCGATCAACCGGGAGCACGTCAACCGGGACTACCTGCCCGAGCTGGTGCTGCCCGCGGGCGTCCGGGCCACCACGGACGCCGCCGAGGCGCTGGCCGGCGCGGACTTCGCGGTGCTCTCGGTGCCGTCCCAGACGCTGCGCGACAACCTCGCGCTCTGGGCGCCGCTGATCGGGCCGCGGACGGCGCTGGTCAGCCTGATGAAGGGCGTCGAGCTGGGCACCGTGAAGCGGATGAGCGAGGTGATCGCCGAGGTCGCCGGGGTCGGCCCGGAGCGGGTCGTGGTGGTGTCGGGCCCGAACCTGGCCGGCGAGATCGCCAACCGGCAGCCCGCCGCGACGGTGGTGGCGTGCACCGACGAGGAGGTCGCCAAGCGCTTCCAGAAGGCCTGCCACACCCCGTACTTCCGCCCGTACACCAACACCGACGTGGTGGGCTGCGAGCTGGGCGGCGCGGTGAAGAACGTGATCGGCCTGGCGGTCGGCATGGCCAACGGCATGGGGCTGGGCGACAACACCAAGGCGACGCTGATCACCCGCGGGCTGGCCGAGACCACCCGGCTGGGCCTGGTGCTGGGCGCCGACGCGCACACCTTCGCCGGACTGGCCGGGATGGGCGACCTGGTGGCGACCTGCTCCTCGCCGCTGTCCCGGAACAACACCTTCGGCACCAACCTGGGCCGCGGCATGACGCTGGCCGAGACGATCGCGGCGACCAGCCAGACCGCCGAGGGAGTGAAGTCCTGCGAGTCGGTGCTCGACCTGGCCCGGCGCAACGGGGTCGACATGCCGATCGTGGAGGCCGTCGTCGATGTGGTGCACAAGGGCCGGCCGACCCAGGAGGTACTCGAAGGGCTGATGGCCCGTTCGGCCAAGCCTGAGCGCCGCTGACCGGAATCGGACGGTAGTCTCAACGCCGATATGAGCATCGAACAGACCTCCCCGAACCAGGCGGCCAAGCCGCGCGTCGCGATCGTCTTCGGCGGTCGCAGCTCCGAGCACGGCGTGTCCGTGGTCACCGCCGCCAGCGTGCTGCGTTCGATCGACCGCGGCAAGTACGAGGTGCTGCCGATCGGCATCACCCACGAGGGCCGGTGGGCCCTGGTCGGCGACGAACCGTCCCGGATGGCCATCACCGACGGCCGGATGCCGGACGTCGACCAGGTCGCCGAGTCCACCGAGGGCCAGGTCGCGCTGCCGGCCGCCCCCGGCAGCCGCGAGGTGGTGTGGAGCGAGCCCGGTGCCGCGCCGAAGGTGCTCGGCGAGGTCGACGTGGTGCTCCCGCTGCTGCACGGCCCGTGGGGCGAGGACGGCACCCTGCAGGGCCTGCTGGAGCTCTCCGGCGTCCCGTACGTGGGCTCCGGCGTGCTGGCCTCCGCGGTCGGCATGGACAAGGAGTTCACCAAGCGGATCATCGAGTCGCTCGGCCTGTACGCGGGCGAGTACACCGTGCTCAAGCCGCGCGAGTGGGAGTCCGAGGCGGGCCGGGCCGCCGCCCGCGAGCGGATCGCCGCGCTCGGCCTGCCGCTGTTCGTCAAGCCCTGCCGGGCCGGCTCCTCGATCGGCATCACCAAGGTCAAGGACCTCGCCGACCTGGACGCCGCGGTCGAGGAGGCCCGCCGCCACGACCCGAAGGTGATCGTGGAGAAGGGCGTCGAGGGCCGCGAGGTCGAGTGCGGCGTGCTGGAGTTCGAGGACGGCCCGCGCGCCTCGGTGCCCGCCGAGGTGCTGGTCGACGGCGACTTCGAGTTCTACGACTTCGAGGCCAAGTACATCGACTCCTCCGAGGTGCGGATCCCCGCCGAGCTCACCGACGCCGAGCAGGCCGAGATCCGCCGGCAGGCCGTCGAGGTGTTCGAGGGCCTCGGCTGCGAGGGCCTGGCCCGGGTCGACTTCTTCCTGCTGGCCGACGGCCGCTGGATGGTCAACGAGGTCAACACGATGCCCGGCTTCACCCCGATCTCGGCCTACCCCAAGATGTGGGAGGCCACCGGCGTGCCCTACGCCGAGCTGATCGACCGCCTGCTGACCGCCGCGCTGCGCCGCTCCACCGGCCTGCGCTGACGGCGCCCTAGTCGTCCTGGCACTTCGAGTCGTCCGTCCCGTCGATCACCGGGACGGACGACCGGATGGCCGCCGAGAGCGAGGAGAGCGGGTCCGCGTAGTTGCCGTACGCGCCGGCCGGGACCTCCACCTCCACGTACGCCTTGCGCAGCCCGGTGGCGAAGCGGTAGCCGCCGCTGCCGTCCTCGTCCATGCCCCAGCTGACGCCGTCCACGCAGGGGCCCTTGCGGTCGAACGCGTCCAGGTAGGCCGGGCGCTCGCCGCCGCAGGTCAGCACGGTGCGCGGGGCGGACGCCCAGGCGGCGGTGTACGGGGAGGCGGGGGACGGGTCCCGGCGGGCGTGCCCCAGCACCTCGGCGGGCAGCGCGGCGTCCAGCGCCCGGCAGTAGCCGGCCGCCTCGGCGGCCGGCCGCGGCGCGGCGACGTCCGGCTCGCCGCTCCAGGCGGCGACCAGCCCGGCCGTGCAGGCGAGCAGCACGGCGGGCGGGGCCAGCCAGCGCACCGGGGCGGGCAGGCGGTTCAGGAGGACGCGGAGGGCCACCGCACGATGGTAAGCCGTCCTACAGCCGCACCACCGGACAGGTCAGGGTGCGGGTGATCCCCTCGACCTGCTGCACGTTGGCCACCACCAGGCGGCCCAGTTCGTCGATCGACTCCGCCTCGGCGCGGACGATCACGTCGTACGGGCCCGTCACGTCCTCGGCGGTGATGACCCCGCCGATCTTGGCGATGGACTCGGCTACCGCGGTGGCCCTGCCCACCTCGGTCTGGATCAGGATGTACGCCTGCACCACGGTGGACCTCCAGGCGGCTGGGTGGGGTGGGAGAGCGGACCGGCAGTCTGATCAACCACGCTACCGCGCCCGGGTGCGGACCGGGGAGACCCCGGAGGGCCCGGAAGGCGTACGCTGCGCGCGGGGGCGCACACCAATCGGACACGGGGAACGCGGGAGGACGGGCTGATGCAGGGGACCGTGGGCGAGCTCGGCGAGTTCGGGCTCATCCGGGAGCTGACCGCGCGGCTGCCGATGACCCCGGCGGTGGAGCTCGGACCCGGTGACGACGCTGCCGTGGTCAAGGCGCCCGACGGCAGGGTGGTGGCCACCACCGACGTGCTGATCGAGGGCCGGCACTTCCGCCGCGACTGGTCCACCGCGTACGACGTCGGCCGCAAGTGCGCCGCGCAGAACCTCGCCGACATCGCCGCGATGGGCGCCGTCCCGACCGCGCTGCTGCTCGGCCTGGTCACCCCCGCCGACCTGCCCACCACCTGGGCCACCGAGCTGATGGACGGCCTGCGCGACGAGTGCCAGGTGGCCGGGGCCACCGTGGTCGGCGGCGACGTGGTGCGCGGCGACACCATCACGCTCGCCATCACCGCGCTCGGCGACCTGCAGGGCCGGCGCCCGGTGGTGCGCTCCGGCGCGCAGGTCGGGGACGTGGTCGCGGTCACCGGCTGGCTCGGCTGGTCCGCCGCCGGGCTGACCGTCCTGCAGCGCGGATTCCGCTCCCCGCGCGCCTTCGTCGAGGCCCACCGCCGCCCCGAACCGCCGTACCACGCCGGCCCCGCCGCCAGCGAGCTCGGCGCCACCGCCATGGTCGACGTCTCCGACGGCCTGGTCGCCGACCTCGGCCACGTCGCCCGGGCCAGCGACGTCGACATCGACCTGCACGCCGCCGACTTCGACGTCCCCGCGCAGATGGCCGACATCGGGCAGGCCGTCGGCGTCGACCCGCTGGTCTGGGTGCTGTCCGGCGGCGAGGACCACGCGATCGTCGCGACCTTCCCCAAGTCCGTCCCGCTGCCCGCCCGTTGGCGGGTCATCGGCGAGGTCGTCCGGACCGCCCGCCCCGGCCGGGGCGGAAGCGTCACGGTCGACGGCGCCCCCTGGGACCGCACCGCGGGCTGGGACCACTTCGCCGAGGGGTAGTCCGCGCCCTGGTGGCTGCCGGGCCGAGGGCCCCCGAACGCGTAGTGTTGCGCCTGTCGGGCGGGCCGACAGCGTCGACGGTCCGGTCCACCTACGTACGCGGGGGCGCGCGCCCCCGGGAGCAGGGAGCGCAGCCACCATGCGAATCGGCGTCCTCACCAGCGGCGGCGACTGCCCGGGCCTCAACGCGGTGATCCGCTCGGTCGTGCACCGCGGCACCGACGTGCACGGCGACGAGATCCTCGGCATCGAGGACGGCTTCCTCGGCCTGATCGAGGGCCGCGCCCGGCCCCTCTCGCACGACGACGTCACCGGCCTGCTCACCCTCGGCGGCACCATCCTCGGCTCCGCCCGGGTGCAGCGCGAGAAGATCCGCTGGGCGGTCGAGAACTCCAAGCAGCTCGCCGCGAACCTGGGCATCGACGCGCTGATCGCGATCGGCGGCGAGGGCACCCTCACCGCCGCCAAGCTGTTCAGCGACGCCGGGCTGCCCGTCGTCGGCGTCCCCAAGACCATCGACAACGACATCGACGCCACCGACGTCACCTTCGGCTTCGACACCGCCGTGCACGTCGCCACCGAGGCCATCGACCGGCTCAAGACCACCGCCGAGTCGCACCAGCGGGTGATGGTCGTCGAGCTGATGGGCCGGCACACCGGCTGGATCACCCTCACCGCGGGCATGGCCGGCGGCGCCCACGGCATCCTCATCCCGGAGAAGCCCTTCGACATCGAGGCCGTCGCCCGGATGATCGAGGAGCGCTTCCAGCGCGGCAAGAAGTTCGCCATCATCGCGGTCGCCGAGGGCGCCCAGCCGCTGCCCGGCACGCTGCGCTTCGAGCACGGCCAGGTCGACCAGTTCGGGCACCAGACCTTCGGCGGCATCGGCACCCGGCTCGCCATCGAACTGGAGAACCTGCTCGGCAAGGAGGCCCGGCCGGTCATCCTCGGCCACACCCAGCGCGGCGGCACCCCCACCGCGCTCGACCGGGTGCTCGCCACCCGCTTCGGCTGGCACGCGGTCGAGGCCGTCCACAAGGGCGCGTTCGGGCACTTCACCGCGCTGCGCGGCACCGACATCCACCTCACCTCGATCGCCGACGCCGTCGTCCAGCTCAAGACCGTCCCCGAGGAGCGCTGGACCGAATCCGAGGCCGTGCTCTGAGCCGTCCGGCGGGATCGGTAGGTTGGGGCGCATGAGCACCGAAACCGCCGCCCCGCCCCGAGTCCTCACCGTCGCCGGCTCCGACAGCGGCGGCGGTGCGGGCATCCAGGCCGACCTCAAGGCCATGCTCGCCCTCGGCGTCCACGGCATGAGCGTCATCACCGCCGTCACCGCGCAGAACTCGCTCGGCGTCCAGGGCTACTGGGAGCTGCCCGCCGAAGCCGTCCGCGCCCAGTACCGCAGCGTCGTCGACGACATCGGCGTCCAGGCCGTCAAGACCGGCATGCTCGCCTCGACCGCGCTCGTCGAGACCGTCGCCGACCTGCTCGCCGGCACCCCCGCCCCCGTCGTCGTCGACCCGGTCGGCGTCTCCAAGCACGGCGACGCGCTGCTCGCCGCGGACGCCGTCGCCACCCTCCGCGAGCGCCTGCTGCCGGTCGCCACCCTCGCCACACCCAACCTGCACGAGGTGACCCAGCTCACCGGGATCACCGTCACCGGCGAGCACGACATGCTCGACGCCGCGAAGGCGCTGCGCGACCTCGGCCCCGACTGGGCCCTGGTCAAGGGCGGCCACCTCGACGGCGAAGCCGCCGACCTGCTGCTCGGCCCCGACGGCGAACCCCACTGGTACCGGGCCCCCCGCCACGACAACCGCCACACCCACGGCACCGGCTGCACCCTCGCCAGCGCCGTCGCCGCCCAGCTCGCCAAGGGCGACCCGGTGCCGCTGGCCGTCGCCCGCGCCAAGGCCTACGTCACCGGTGCGATCGCGCACGGCTTCGCGCTCGGCGCCGGCATCGGGCCGGTGGACCACTTCTGGCAGGCCAGGGGGTAGGCGGGCGGGGCGTTCCGGGACCCCCGGAGCGCCTCCCGGCGGGGAAATGCCGAAAGCCGGCCACGGTCCCCGGGGGGTGTGGTCGGCTTACGGGAAAAGAGGTGACCGGCGCACCGGTCTGCGCGTCAGCGCGAGACCTTACCGGCCTTGATGCACGAGGTGCAGACGTTGAGCCGCTTCGGCGTCCGCCCGATCACAGCGCGCACCGTCTGGATGTTGGGGTTCCAACGACGGGGGGTGCGGCGGTGCGAGTGGGAGATGCTGTTGCCGAAGCCCGGGCCCTTGCCGCAGACGTCACAGTTGGCAGCCACAGGAGTCACTCCAAGACTTCAGATCAGGTACTTGAACTAGCCCGGGATGCTCCAGGCAACCGGGAGAGCATACAACGGTGACTCCCGCTCAACGAAACTACCACGATCGCCGGGGTGATCGTTCCCCCGAGCTGGGCGGCAGCCGGGCCCGAGCCTGCGGCGGAGGGGGTCGCGGGGGCCGATAACCTGCCAGCATCGCCCCTCGCCACCGCGTCCCGTCGTGTTCCCGTGGCGTTCATCCGGAGGAGACCTGGTGCTGGACACCCTCGACGCCCCGGCCGTCCGCACCTGGTGCCGGCTCGCGCTGGCGGCCCTCGGCCAGGCCCGCGAGGAGATCGACGCGCTGAACGTGTACCCGGTGCCGGACGGGGACACCGGGACGAACCTCTACCTGACCGTGGAGTCCGCCGCCGAGGCGCTGGACGCGGTGTTCGCCGCCGCCGAGGAGCCCGAGCTCGCGGTGGCCGCCGCCGCCGCCGCCCGCGGCGCGCTGATCGGGGCACGCGGCAACTCCGGCGTGATCCTCGCCCAGTGGCTGCGCGGCCTGGCCGAGGTGCTGGCGGCCGGCGGCGCACTGGCCGCCGCGCTCGACCACGGCGCCCGCTCCGCGTACCTCGCGGTCGCCGAACCCGTGGAGGGCACCCTGCTGACGGTCGCCGCCGCCGCCGCGGCGGCCGCCACCGGCGCGGACGGACTGACCGGACAGGCCCAGGAGGCGTACCGGGCCGCCCGGCAGGCGCTGCTGCGCACCCCCGACCAGCTCTCCGCGCTGGCCGAGGCGGGCGTGGTGGACGCGGGCGGCCGCGGCCTGGTCGCGGTGCTCGGCGCGCTGGTGGACGCCGTCTCCGGGCAGCAGCCGATGGGCCCGGTCGCCCTGCGCCGCGAGGTCGACCCGCTGGTGCTGGACGGCTGCGAGGGCCACGAGCGCCCGCCCGGCCCCGGCCACCCCGCGTTCGAGGTGATCTACCTGCTGGAGGCCGAGGACGGGCAGCTGCCCGGGCTGCGCGAGCGGCTCGGCCGGCTCGGCGACTCGCTGGTGATCGGCGGCGGCGACGGCCTGTGGAACGTCCACGTGCACGTGGACGACGCGGGCGCGGCCGTCGAGGCGGGCGTCGAGGCCGGGCGGCCCTACCGGATCCGGATCACCCACTTCGCCGAGGCCGCCGCCCGCGCCGGGGAGCGCGAGGAGACCGTCTCGCACGGCCGCGCCGTGCTCAGCGTGGTGAGCGGCAGCGGCCTCGCCCAGCTGTGCGAGCAGGCCGGTTCGGTGGTGCTGTCCGCCGACCCGGACCGGCCGCCGGCCAGCGCCGAACTGGTCACCGCCGTGCACCGCTGCGGCGCCCGCGAGGTGGTGCTGCTGCTCAACGACCCCGAGCTGCGCCACGCCGCCGGCGCCGCCGCCGACCAGCTGCGCGAGGAGGGCGTCCGGATCGCCGTGCTGCCCACCCGCTCCCCGGTGCAGGGCCTGGCCGCGCTCGCCGTGCACGACGCCGGGCGGCGCTTCGACGAGGACGTGGTCGCGATGACCTCCGCGGCCGGCGCCACCCGGTACGCCGAACTGGCCGTCGCCGAGGGCGAGTCCTGGACGATGGCGGGCGTCTGCCAGGCCGGCGACGTGCTCGGCCTGATCGACGGCGACGTCGCGGTGATCGGCACCGACCTCACCGAGACCGCGCTGACCGTGCTCGACCGGATGATCGCGGCGAGCGGCGAACTGGTCACCCTGGTGCTCGGCGAGGAGGCCCCCGCCGAGCTCGCCGACCGGCTGATCGCGCACGCCCGGCGCACCCGTCCCGAGGTCGACACCGTCGCCTACCAGGGCGGCCAGGAGGCCGCCCCGCTGCTCATCGGGGTGGAGTGAGCCCGGAGCGTCGGTCCCGTGGTGTGAAATGGGGGCGATGGGCGCTCTCGATGAACCTCTGAAGGACCTGGTCGGCGACCGCACCGCGAAGGTGCTGGCCGACAGCCTCGGCCTGCGCACGGTCGGCGACCTGCTGCACCACTACCCGCGCCGGTACGTCGAGCGCGGGCAGCTCACCAGCCTGGACGAGCTGGAGGTGGACGAGCACGTCACCGTGCTGGCCCGGATCGAGAAGGTCACGCTGATCCCGTTCCGCGGCCGCAAGGGCGACCGGCTGGAGGTGGTGGTCACCGACGGCCGCTCGAAGCTCTCGCTGGTGTTCTTCAACCAGGGCTGGCGGCAGAAGGACCTCCGCCCCGGCCGGCAGGGCCTGTTCGCCGGCAAGGTCGGCCTGTTCAACCGCTCCCGCCAACTCGCCTCGCCCGACTACCAGTTGATCGACGAGGAGGAGGGATCGACGGCCGCGGAGCAGTTCGCCGGCCGGCTCATCCCGGTCTACCCGGCGAGCGCCCAGATGCCCAGCTGGAAGCTCTCGCTCTGCGTCGGGATGGCCCTCACCAAGCACCTGGCCGACGTCGGCGAACCGCTGCCCGCCGACCTGCGCGCCGAGCACGGCCTGATCCCGCTGCCCGAGGCGCTGGAACTGATCCACCGCCCGCACCACCAGGCCGACAGGGAGCGCGCGCAGAACCGGCTGCGCTGGGACGAGGCGTTCGTCCTGCAGGTCGCCCTCGCCCAGCGCCGGGCCGCCGACTCCGCGCTGCCCGCCGTCCCGCGCCGCCCCGTCCCCGGCGGCGTGCTGGACGCCTTCGACGCCCGGCTGCCGTTCACCCTGACCGACGGGCAGCGCAAGGTCTGCGCCGAGATCTTCGCCGACCTGGCCACCGAGCACCCGATGCACCGGCTGCTCCAGGGCGAGGTCGGCTCCGGCAAGACGCTGGTGGCGCTGCGCGCCATGCTCGCCGTGGTCGACACCGGCGGCCAGGCCGTGCTGCTCGCCCCGACCGAGGTGCTCGCCCAGCAGCACCACCGCTCGATCGTCGAGATGATGGGCGACCTCGCCGAGGCCGGGATGATCGGCGGCTCCGAGACCGGCACCCGGGTCGCCCTGCTGACCGGCTCGATGGGCGCCGCCGCCCGCCGGGGCGCGCTGCTCGACATGGCCTCCGGCAAGGCCGGGATCGCGATCGGCACGCACGCCCTGATCGAGGACAGGGTGCGGTTCGCCGACCTCGGCCTGGTCGTGGTCGACGAGCAGCACCGCTTCGGCGTCGAACAGCGCGACGCGCTGCGCGCCAAGGGCGAGCAGCCCCCGCACCTGCTGGTGATGACCGCCACCCCGATCCCGCGGACCGTCGCGATGACCGTCTTCGGCGACCTGGAGACCTCCGTCCTGGACCAGCTGCCGTCCGGCCGCTCGCCGATCTCCACCCACGTGGTGCCCGCGCTGGAGAAGCCCAACTTCCTCGCCCGGGCCTGGGAGCGGGTCCGCGAGGAGGTCGGCAAGGGCCACCAGGCGTACGTGGTCTGCCCCCGGATCGGGGACGAGGAGGAGCAGCCCGCGAAGGGCGGCAGGAAGAAGCGCAAGGACGAGCCCGAGGAGGTCGGCGGGGGAGCGGACGGCGAGGAGCGCAGGCCGCCGCTGGCCGTGGTGGAGACCGCCGCGATGCTCGCCGGGGGCCCGCTGGCCGGACTGCGGGTGGAGATCCTGCACGGGCGGCTGGCGCCCGACGCCAAGGACGAGGTGATGCGCCGGTTCGCGGCCGGGGAGGTGGACGTGCTGGTCGCCACCACCGTGATCGAGGTCGGCGTCAACGTCCCGAACTCCACCGTGATGGTGATCATGGACGCGGACCGGTTCGGCGTCTCCCAGCTGCACCAGCTGCGCGGCCGGGTCGGCCGCGGCTCCGCCGCCGGGCTCTGCCTGCTGGTCAGCGACATGCCCGCGGCCAGCGCCGCCCGGGCCCGGCTCGACGCGGTGGCCGGCACGCTGGACGGCTTCGCGCTCTCCCGGATCGACCTCGAACAGCGCCGCGAGGGCGACGTGCTCGGCCAGGCCCAGTCCGGCGTGAAGTCCTCGCTGAAGGTGCTCTCGGTGCTGGAGGACGAGGAGGTCATCGCCACCGCCCGGGCCGAGGCCACCCGGCTGGTCGCCGCCGACCCCGACCTGGCCGCCCACCCCGAGCTGCGCACGGTGCTGGAGAGCCTGCTCGACGAGGAGCGCGCGGAGTACCTGGAGAAGGGCTGAGCGGGAACGGCCGGGGAAGGGCCGCGCGGGCCCTTCGCACCCCACGGATTGTCAGTGCCCCGGGAGAGAATGTAGTTGTTCGGGGCGCGCTCCAAGTCGCTTCCCCGGCACGAGAATTGGGGGTCATTGCCATGGCATTCCGTCACCTCAACGAGCTCCCGCTCGGCGACAAGGTCTTCCGGATCGAGGTCGCCAGCGAGGACGACCGCGAAGTCACCCTCACCCTGACCGGCTGGCGCGAGGGCGACGCCGCCAACCCGGTCGCCTCCGGCAAGCTGCGCCTCCCGGTGGAGGACGTCGCGTCCCTGCGCATCGCGCTGAACCGGGCCCTGCGCGCGCTGGCGATCGTCGCCGACGTCTCCGAGCCGATTCCGGACCGGGACGTGCTGCGCGAGCTCTACCCCGGGCACGGCTCCCCGTGGGTGCCGCAGCACGAGGAGGAGCTGGTCCGGCGCTTCCACGAGGGCGAGACCATCGCCCGGATCGCCGCCCGCTACGGCCGCACGCCCGACTCCGTCCGCACCAAGCTGCGCGAGCTCGGGCACGACCCGCGCCGCCCCGAGTACTGCCCGCCCGACGGCTGCCTGTCCTGGTCGCGGTACGCGTCGCCGACGCTGCTGGGCGCCGCCTCGAACGAGTGAGCCCGCCGCCGGGCCCGGCGGCGGAACGAACGGGGAGCGGGGCCGCGCGCCCGGCCCGGGGCCGATCCGTCGGCTAGGGTCGGGCGCGCAGCCCGTTCCGCCGTTCCGCCCGCAAAGGACCCAACGCCATGCCTCGCGTGATCGCCGGCCGTGCCGGAGGCCGCCCGCTCGCCGCCCCGCCGGGCCGGAACACCCGCCCGACCTCGGACAAGGCGCGGGAGGCGATGTTCTCCACCATCGAGGCGCTGTCCGGGCCGGTGACCGGCGCCCGGATGCTCGACCTGTTCGCGGGCAGCGGCGCGGTCGGCCTGGAGGCGCTCTCCCGCGGGGCCGCGCACGCCCTGCTGGTGGAGGCGGACCCGGGCGCGGTGCGGACCGTCCGGGAGAACGTCCGGACGCTGGGCCTGCCCGGCGCCGAGGTGCGCGCGGAGAAGGCCGAGAAGGTGATCGCCGGGCCGCCCCCGGCCACCCCGTACGACCTGGTGTTCCTGGATCCGCCGTACGCGGTGGAGGACGCCGTGCTGCGCGAGATGCTGGTCACACTCCGCTCGGGGGGCTGGCTGTCCGCGCACGTTCTCGTCACCGTGGAACGCAGCACCCGGGGCGGTGAGTTCGGCTGGCCGGACGGGTTCGAGCCGCTGCGTTCGCGCAAGTACGGCGAGGGCACGCTCTGGTACGGTCGCGCCGCCGACGGGGCTGATCAAGACTCGTAACGGAACATCCCGCCCCACAAGGGAGCACACCCATGCGCCGCGCCGTCTGTCCGGGGTCCTTCGACCCCATCACCAACGGACACCTCGACATCATCGAGCGGGCCTCGAAGCTGTACGACGTGGTGCACGTGGCGGTGCTGATCAACCGCAACAAGCAGGGCATGTTCTCGATCGACGAGCGGATCGAGCTGATCGCCGGGACCACCGCCCACCTGGGCAACATCGAGGTGGAGTCGCACAGCGGCCTGCTGGTCGACTTCTGCCGCGAGCGCGGCATCCCCGCGATCATCAAGGGCCTGCGGGCGGCCGGCGACTTCGACTACGAGCTGCAGATGGCCCAGATGAACCACGGCCTGACCGGCGTCGAGACGCTGTTCGTGCCGACCTCGCCGACGTACAGCTTCCTCTCCTCCAGCCTGGTCAAGGAGGTCGCCTCGCTCGGCGGCGACGTCTCCCACCTGCTGCCCGACGCGGTGCACCGCCGGCTGCTGGAGCGGATCGCCGAACGCCGCGGCTAGCCGGGGCGTTGTGAGCCGCGGGGCAGGTGGCCGTACAGTCTGTACCCCCGGCCCCGGGGCCGCAGCCGGCGGCCAGCGGGCACTGCCTCCGCCGCACCTCGGCGGCACACGGAAAGACTGAAGAGCCCGTGGACGTGCAGCAGAAACTCGACGAGATCATCGCCCTGGTCGAGAAGGCCAAGGCCATGCCGATGTCGTCGTCCTGCGTGGTCAACCGTGCCGAGTTGACCGGGATGCTCCGCGACCTGCGCGAGGCGATGCCCGCCGAACTCGCCCAGGCCCAGTCGGTGGTGGCCGACCACCAGCAGATGGTGGCCGACGCCCGGGAGCAGGCCGACCGGATCATCCGCGGCGCGCACGACGAGCGCGGCTCGCTGATCTCCGACACCGAGGTGGTCCGGCAGTCCCAGGCCGAGGCGGACCGGATCCTCGCCGAGGCCCGGTCCGAGGTGCACACCAAGCGGGCCGAGGCCGACGACTACGTCGACTCCAAGCTGGCCAACTTCGAGGTGGTGCTCACCAAGACGCTCGGCGCGGTCGGCCGCGGCCGGCAGAAGCTGCGCGGCGAGTCCGGCGTGTACGAGCCGGAGGCGGACGGCACCGAGGACGGCGAGGAGTTCCGGCCGCGGACCAGCCCCAGCCCCGAGGCCGACGAGTACGTGGACGTGAAGCTGGCCACCCTGGAGGCGGTGCTCTCCGCCACCCTGGAGGCCGTCGGCAAGGGCCGCGACAAGCTGCTCGGCAAGGCCCCGATCGACGAGCTGGGCGCCTACCTGGCCGCCGCCGACGAGGCCCAGCAGCTCAAGGACCGCGCCGAGGCGGTGGCGGCCGGCTTCGCCGACGGCGCCGAGCAGCAGAGCTGGTACGCCGAGGTGCCGCAGCAGCAGTCCTGGCCGGAGCAGACCCCGGCCGCGGCCGGCTGGCAGCAGCCCGGCGAGGACCCGGCCTCCGGCTGGGGGGACCCCCAGGCCCAGCCGCAGGCCCCGCAGTACGCCGAGGCGTACGGCGGCTACGACCCGGCGGCGGCCCCGCAGACCGACCCGTACGGCCAGCCCTACGGGCACCAGCAGCCGGTCGACCCGTACTACCAGCAGCCGCACTACCAGCAGCCGCAGGGCTTCGACCAGTGGGGCAACCCGCTGCCCGCCGACCCGTACGGCTACCAGCAGCAGCCCCCGGCCCAGCCGCCCCAGCAGCAGGGCGGGCAGCAGGCCGGGCTGGACGAGACCAGCTTCTTCGACACCAGCATGATCGACATGACCAGGCTGCGGGAGCTCGGCGGCCGCTGAGGCGGCGAGTTGGGTTCGGCGCGCAGTCTCCGGTAGTCTGACCACTCCGGCCTGTTCGCGCCGGGTCCGCCGCGCGCCCGCAACCGGGCGGTGCGGCTACGGAGACCGAAAACCCGCGCCACGCAGGAATGCGTGCCGCCACCAGGAAGTCAGGAAACCTTGAACCGCCTCGACCACCGCGACCCGCTCGTGTTCGACACGCACGAGCTCGGCCGTCGCCCCGGATCGCTGCGCAAGGTCTCCCGCACCCTGGAGGCCCCGGCGGAGCTCGGCATCGCGGACGTCATCGGCGTCCCCGAGAAGAGCGAGATCACGCTGGAGCTCCGCCTGGAGTCCGTGGTCGAGGGCGTGCTGGTCACCGGCACCGCCGAGGCCCACGTGACCGGCGAGTGCTCGCGCTGCCTGGAGCCGGTGGAGGACGACCTGGAGGTCGACTTCCAGGAGCTCTACTACTACCCGGAGTCCGAGGAGCGGCACCGCGCCATCGCGGGGGACGACTTCGACGAGGAGTCCGAGGACGAGACTTACCGCCTGGAGGGCGACCTGTTCGACCTCCAGCCGGTGCTGCGTGACGCGGTGGTGCTCGCACTGCCGCTGCAGCCGGTGTGCCAGGACGACTGCCTGGGCCTGTGCTCCGAGTGCGGGGCACGCCTGAGCGACGACCCGGCTCACCACCACGACGCCGCCGACCCCCGGTGGGCGGCACTGCAGGGACTCTCCGCCGCCCCCGGCGACGAGGGTGACGAGGAATAAGACACAGCGCTGCCCGTGAGGGCCTCGCCGTAGAACCAGGAGATTTACCGTGGCTGTTCCGAAGCGGAAGATGTCGCGCAGCAACACGCGTCACCGCCGTTCCAACTGGAAGGCCGTCGTGCCCGCGCTCGTCGCGTGCGACCGCTGCCACGAGCCGAAGCTCTCGCACATCGCGTGCCCGAGCTGCGGCACGTACAACCGTCGCCAGGTCCTCTCGGTCTGATCGGCGGGGTGCACGGATCGATGTCGGACAGTGGCAGTTCCACCCGCAAGCCGAACCCCGGGACCAACGGGGGCAAGGGCGGTGGGCCGGCTTCGACCGAATACGACGTCCTGGAAGGGCGCCTCGGGTACCCACTTGAGCGCGCCCTTCTGGTACGTGCCCTGACCCACCGCTCGTACGCGTACGAGAACGGTGGCCTGCCCACCAACGAGCGCCTGGAGTTCCTGGGCGACTCGGTGCTGGGCCTCGTGGTGACCGACACCCTCTACCGCCTCCACCCGGAGGTCGCCGAGGGCACGCTCGCCAAGCTCCGCGCCGCGGTGGTCAACTCCCGCGCGCTCGCCGAGGTCGGCCGAGGCCTGGACCTCGGGGCCTTCATCCGCCTGGGCAAGGGCGAGGAGGGCACCGGCGGCCGCGACAAGTCGTCGATCCTCGCCGACACCGTCGAGGCCGTGATCGGCGCCACCTACCTCGACCAGGGCCTGGACGCGGCCACCGAGTTCGTCCACCGCCTGTTCGACCCGCTGATCGCGGAATCCGCGCAGCTCGGCGCCGGACTCGACTGGAAGACCAGCCTGCAGGAGCTCACCGCCTCCGTGGGCCTCGGCGTCCCCGAGTACGTGGTCACCGAATCCGGGCCGGACCACGAGAAGACCTTCACCGCCGCCGCCCGGGTGGCCGGTCAGGACTACGGCTCCGGCAGCGGCCGCTCGAAGAAGGAAGCCGAGCAGAAGGCCGCCGAGTCCGCCTGGCGCGCCATTAAGGCCCAGAACGAGGCCGTGCCGCCCGCCGCCGACCAGCCCGCCGCGACGGTCTGACCGGCCCGCCGTGCCCGAGCTGCCCGAAGTCGAGGTCGTCCGCCGCGGTCTGGCCCGCTGGGCCGCCGGACGCACCGTCGCCGA
This sequence comes from Kitasatospora sp. NPDC015121, assembly GCF_055562955.1. NCBI lineage: Bacteria > Bacillati > Actinomycetota > Actinomycetes > Kitasatosporales > Streptomycetaceae > Kitasatospora > Kitasatospora sp. NPDC015121. Next base: position 65,067 of record NZ_JBVHEH010000029.1, on the reverse strand, counting down.
CGTCCAGGTGCTGCACCCGCGCGCCGTCCGCCGCCAGGTCGGCGGCGCCGACGAGTTCACCGCCCTGCTGCGCGGCCGCACGCTCGGCGCGCCGCAGCGCCGCGGCAAGTACCTGTGGGTGCCGCTCGGCGACGGCCTCTCGATGGTCGGACACCTCGGGATGAGCGGCCAACTCCTCGTCCAGGAACCGGAGATGGCCGACTCCGTGCACCTGCGGGCCCGGCTGAGGTTCACCGACGGCGGCACCGAGCTGCGCTTCGTCGACCAGCGCACCTTCGGCGGCCTGGCCGTCGAGGAGGCCGAGGCCGGCGACCCCGAGGCCACCCCGCTCTCGCTCGCCCACATCGCCCGCGACCCGCTCGACGCCCGCTTCGACGACGACGCCTTCGCCCGCGCCCTGCGCGCCAAGCGCACCACCGTCAAGCGCGCCCTGCTCGACCAGACCCTGGTCAGCGGCGTCGGCAACATCTACGCGGACGAGGCGCTCTGGCGCAGCCGCCTGCACTTCGACCGCCCCACCGCCACCCTGACCCGCCCCGCCGCGCTCGAACTCCTCGGCCACGCCCGGGACGTCATGACGGCGGCGCTCGCGGTCGGCGGGACGAGCTTCGACTCGATGTACGTCAACGTCAACGGCGAGAGCGGCTACTTCTCCCGCGACCTCGACGCGTACGGCCGCGAGGGCCGGCCCTGCCGCCGCTGCGGCACCGCGATGCGCCGGGACGCCTGGATGAACCGCTCCAGCTACTCCTGCCCCACCTGCCAGCGCCCGCCCCGGGCCTGACCGCCCCGGGACCGAGCGTCGGCGGGAGCCGCCGGAGCGGGCCCGGGGCGCGGGGTCAGCGCGCCTTCCCGGCGGTGGCCGTCTCCTCCTCCTCGGCGGCCGCCTGCAGCGCGCCGCCCTCCTCGCCGAAGTAGGCGACGCCGACGGCGCTGGCCACCGCCAGCACGAAGCCGGAGACGGCCAGCCAGCCCAGGCCGTCCCGGGAGGAGTCGCCCAGCCAGAGCACGCCCACCGCGCCGGGGACGACCGTCTCGCCGACCACCAGGGCGGCGGTCGCCCCGTTCACCGAGCCGACCTGCAGGGCGACGGTGTGCAGGTACATCCCGCCGATGCCGCCCACCAGCACGGCGTACAGGGCCGGGTCGGCGAGCAGCGCCCCCAGGTCGAAGGGCTGCACGCCGTCCAGGATCCGGACCCCGATGCCCAGCGCGCCGAAGCCCAGGCCGGAGAGCAGGCCCGCCACGATCGCCCCGCCGGAACCGAGCCGGCGCACCAGCAGCGAACCGCCCGCGATCAGCACCGCCGAGCCGATCAGCAGTGCCCAGTGGAAGGAGCGGGCCGCCTCGTGCCCGCCCTCCGGACCGGCCGCGACCGCGAGCAGCACCAGCGCGCCGCACAGGATGCCGATCGACAGCCACTCCAGCTGCCGCAGCCGCAGGCCCAGCAGCTTCACCGAGAGCACCGCGGTGATCACCAGGTTGGCGCTGATGATGGTCTGCGACAGGAACAGCGGCAGCAGCCGGGCGGCCAGCGCACCGAGGCCGAAACCGACGAAGTCCAGCACCGTGCCGAGGATGAACTCCCAGGTGACGGCGGCCTTCGCGGTCGAGGACAGGCTCGGCCCGCCGTGCTCGGTGACGATGCCCGCCGCCGCCTCCTGCCGGGCCGAGCGGCGGGCGCCGAGGGCCTGCAGCACCGAACCGGTGCCGTAGCAGACGGACGCCGCGACGGCGGTGACGAGGCCGAGGATCACCTGGGGTCTCCTGTCGGGGGAACGGACGCGAGTGCGGAAGATCGTCACCACTATGCCCGCTCGAACGGCCCCGGCGGCACGCCCGGCCCCGACTCCGGCCGGTCGGCGGGGGTCCGGGCCGCCCGTCTCGCCCTGGAGTAGGGGGACTCTCCGGGGCGGACGGTACCGGGGGAGGGGGTGGGTCCGGCCCCGGGCCGGTACGGTCTGGAGCATGAGAACTGTGCCCCGCCGCTCCCGGGCCGCCGGTACCGGGCCCGCCGCCGTCCTGGCGGCGCTGCTCGGCCTGCTGGTGGTGCTCGGCCTGGCCGCGCCCGCCTCGGCGTCCGGCCTGAACGACGCGGCCGACGCGATGAAGAAGGTCCAGCTCTACGTGGACCCGGCGATGGACGGCCGGTTCCCCGCGGAGCAGGCGGACGCGCTGGCGAAGAAGCTGAAGGACGCCGACAGGCCGATCTTCGTCGCGGTGCTGCCCGACAGCGAGGCCTACCCGAAGCAGAGCCTGTTCAGGGACCTCCGGACCAAGGTCGGCATCGTCGGCGTCTACGCGGTCTGGCGCGGTGACCAGTTCCAGGCCGTCTCCGACGCCGGGGCGCTGAGCAGGACCGCGACCGAGAACCTGGCCGGCGCCGCGTACCGCTCCCACGGCGGGGACGTCGCCGCCACCCTGAACGAGTTCGTCGACGGGGCGGCCCAGCAGACCAAGGGCGAGGGCCCGCAGCACAGCACCTCGATCGCCTGGGTGGTCGTCCCGGTGCTGCTGCTCGTCCTGCTCGGCGGCGGCGCGTTCCTGCTGTTCCGCCGGGCGAAGAAGCGCAAGCAGGAGCAGGTCCGGGCCGAACTGGCCCAGCTGCGCACCGTGGTGGACGAGGACATCACCGCGTTCGGCGAGGAGCTCGACCGGCTCGACTTCGACCCGGGCGCCCCCGACGCGGACGACGTCCAGCGCGCCGACTACACCGCCGCGCTGGACGCCTACGACCGCGCCAAGCGGACCATGGACGAGGCGAAGCGGCCCGAGGACGTCCGCCCGGTCACCGAGGCGCTGGAGCAGGGCCGGTTCGCGCTGGCCACGCTGGCCGCCCGCCGCGAGGGCCGACCGCTGCCCGAGCGCCGCGTCCCGTGCTTCTTCGACCCGCGGCACGGCCCCTCCAGCACCGACGTGCAGTGGGCCCCGCCGGGCGGCGCGCCGCGCTCCGTCCCGGCCTGCGCCGCCGACGCGGCCCGGGTCTCCGGCGGCCAGGAGCCGGACGTCCGCACCGTCGAGACCGAGCACGGCCACCAGCCGTACTGGAACGCCGGTCCCGCCTACAGCCCCTGGGCCGGCGGCTACTTCGGCGGCGGCCTGCTGCCCGGCCTGCTGGTCGGCACCATGCTCGGCTCGATGGTCTCCACCCCGGCCTACGCCTACGGCGACGGCGGGTACGACGACAACGGCGGCGCGGACGCCGGCGAGTACTCGGGCGCGGACTTCGACACCGATGACTTCGGAGACTTCGGCGGCGGCGGCGGTTTCGACGGCGGTGGCGGCGGCGGGGACTTCGGCGGCGGCGGCGACTTCGGCAACTTCGGCGGCTGACCCCCGCCCCCGCCCCCGCCCGCGCCCGCGTCCCTCAGCGGCCCGACGGCCCCCGGCTCCCGTCCCCGGACGGGACGGGGGCCGTCCGCGGCTCCGGGGCGGGCACGGCGTCGGCGGCCCCCGGCTCGCGGCGGCCCAGCAGCGCGAGCACCGCCGCGCCGGACGCCAGCTGCCAGAGCGCGCCCCAGCCCAGCACCGTCCGCGCCCCGACCGCCGCCGCCAGCGGACCGGCCAGCGCCAGCCCCACCGGCCCGAACGCGAACGCCCCGAGCGTCACGTACGCGCCGACCCGGCCCAGCGCCCGCGGCGGGACGTGGCGCTGCACCAGGGTGGAGAACAGCGAGCCGGAGACGATCGAGACCACCCCCGCCCCGGCCGCCGCCGCCATCACCAGCGGCAGCGACCCGCCGAGCGCCAGCGCCCCCGAGGGCAGCGCCCAGCCCGCCGACACCGCCAGCACCACCCGCAGCGGCCGCCCCGGCCGACGGCCCAGCAGCACCAGCCCGCCCAGCACCGCCCCCGCCCCGTACGCGCCCATCACCGCGCCCCAGCCGCCCGCACCGCCCAGGTGCTCGCGGGCCAGCACCGGACCGAGCACCAGGAACGGCGCCCACACCAGCAGGTTGAACAGGCAGCCCTGCAGCACGCCCACCCACAGCCACCGCCGGGAGCGGAACTCGCCCCAGCCGGCCCGCAGTTCGGCCACCAGCCCGGGCTCGTCCGCGCCGACCGCCCCGGCTGGCGGCGGCGGGACGCGCAGCAGGGCCAGCGCCGCCAGGCCCGCCGCGTACGAGGCGGCGTCCAGCAACAGCACCCAGCCGGGCCCGGCGGCGGCGGTCAGCAGCCCGGCCAGCGCGGGCCCGGCGACCGCCGCGCCGTTGCGGGCGATGCCGGTCAGCGCGTTGGCGTCGGCCAGTTCGGCGGGCGGGACGAGGCGCGGCAGCAGTGCGTCCAGCGCGGGCAGGAACACCGCCTCGCCCAGTCCCCACAGCACCATCAGGACCGCCAGCGCCCACACCGTGCCGTGCCCGGCGAACAGCAGCGCCGCCGTCGCGGCCTGGGTCGCGCAGCGCAGCCCGTCCGAGCCGAGCATCGTCCGGCGCGGGCCCAGCCGGTCGGCGGCCGCCCCGCCGAGCACCAGCAGCAGCACGATCGGCACGATCCGGGCCGCCATCACCACGCCGAGCCCGGAGCCGCCGCCCCCGCCGTCCAGCACGGCGAAGGCCACCGCGACGGAGGCCATCGAGGAGCCGAACAGGGAGACCGCGTAGCCGGTGAAGAAGAGGCGGAACTGCCGCCCGCGCAGAACGGCGAGCCGCCGTGGGATCGGTTTCACACCCGGCAGGCTGCCCGGTCGCCGGGCGGCCCGGCAAGGGCTTCCGCCGAAAAAGTTGAGCGGATCGGCATCAATGTTGGAGGGATGGGGATTAGCCGCAGTAAATCGTCGATTTACCGCTGTCAGGGTCGGTGTTGACGTCGCATTCGCTGCCGTATTTACTGCGGCTGTGACACCTGTGGAGTTCGCCGTCGCCGCCGAGCGGTACCTGGCCGGGGCCCCGCTCGCGGACGGCTCCCGGCGGGTCTACCGGATCGCCCTGCACACCTGGGCCTGGCTGCTGGTCGGCCGCGTCCCGCCGACCGGCCCCGAGCGGCGGGGGGCCGCCCCGCCGGTGCTGCCGCTCGCCCTGCTGGACGGGCCCGGCGCGCCGGAGCGGGTGGCCGCCGCGTTCGCCGGGCGGGCCGGGGCGGTCGGCGCCCGCACCGCCAACCGCGAGCTGTCCGTCCTGCGGGCCGCCCTGCGCTGGTGGTGCGCCCGGGGCTGGCTGGCCGCCGACCCCGCCGCCGGGCTGCGCCCGCTGCCCACCGCGCCCACCGGGGGCCTCGACGAGGAGCGGCTGCGGGCCGTCCTGGCGCTGCGGGTGCCGCTGCGCGAGAAGGTGCTCTGGCACCTGGTCCGGGAGAGCGGCGCGCCGATCGAGCGGCTGCTCGCGCTGGACGTGGACCGGATCGACCTCGCGGGCCGGCAGGCCCGCACCGCCCCCGGCGAGCCCCCGCTGCGCTGGCGCGGCGCCGCCGCCCGGCTGCTGCCGCTGCTGGTGGCCGGCCGCACCGCCGGGCCGCTGTTCCTCACCGACCGCCGCGCCCCGGCGGGCACCCCCGAGCGGGACCGCTGCCCGCTCACCGGCCGCGGCCGGCTCTCCTACCGGCGGGCGGCCGAGCTGTTCACCGCCGCCACCGCCCCGCTCGACCCGGCCGGCCGGGGCTGGACGCTGCACGCGCTGGCCGAGCCGCGGCACTGAACCGCCGCGGGTGGGGAGGGTCGGTGGAAGGGGCGTGAAGCCCGTTCCGAGCGCCCCCGGCGTGCCCGACTATGGTCGGACACATGCAAGGTCACGACAGCCACCGGTCGGTCCGCGCCACCATCTGGGTGCGCGGGCGCGTCCAGCAGGTCGGGTTCCGCTGGTGGACCCGGGCCAGGGCGCTGGAGATCGGGCTGACGGGCTACACGAGCAACCTCGGCGACGGCCGCGTCCAGGTGGTCGCCGAGGGGTCGCGCGCCGACTGCGAGCGGCTGCTCGCCGCGCTCCGCGGGCCCGGAACGCCTGGTCGGGTCAGCGGGGTCACCGAGATCTGGACCGCGGTGGGCGACGGGTACGACGGCTTCGCGATCCGATGAGCGCACCGCAGTTGCCGGTGGGAGGAGAGCCCCCGGCAACTGCCGGTGTCACAGGGTTGCCATCGGGGCAGACTCGTGGTTGACTCCGCAGACGTAGTGATCCACTAGCCCGGCCGATGGCGTGTCGTTCCCGCCATGCAGGTGACAGGGGCGCGGTAGCGTGCGGTGATCGTGTTGACCCGTACGGTCTTTGGTGAGACGCTGGAAACCCGCGCACAGGTTTGCGTTTAACCGGCGAGGCCACGCCTGTGAGTGTGCCACTCACCAGCGGATGCCTTCGTAGTGCCCAGCCAGCACGTCCGGCGCGCAGGCGCGTGCGTATCCCTTCCCCCAAGACCCACCGTACACGGTTCGGTCACTCAGCGTGGAGGACCACACATCATGGCAAAGGCGCTTCTCGGGTACGTCGGCGGCCCCGACCCGCGAATGCTCTCCGAGATGCGACGGCTGCAGCAGCGCGTCCAGGACCTGGAGAACGAGCTGGTCAAGCTCCAGGCCGAGAACGACGCGCTGTCCGCCGTCGCCGACGAGCACTCGCTGCTCAGCAGCATCGACCTGGACCAGCGCGAGCCGGCCCTGACCTGATCGTTCGTGGTCCTCGCGATCGACGCAGTCGTGCGCTGAGCTTCCCCCGCGAGGGGGCGGCAGCCTGCAAGGGACGTCCGAGGCGGACGTCCCTTCGTCGTGTCCGCGACGACCCTTTGCCGTCACACCTCCCCGACCCGCCGCGGCGCCAAACCACCGGCTGAGGGCCGCCGACGGCCCGGCCGGATACAGTCGCAGGCGGCGGGCCGTCCCGGCGGGGGACGGCGGGCGACCGCGCGGCGGCGCGAGGAGGACGGTCGGGTGCACCTCAAGAGCCTGACCCTGCGCGGGTTCAAGTCCTTCGCCTCGGCGACCACCCTGCGCTTCGAGCCCGGCATCACCTGCGTCGTCGGCCCCAACGGCTCCGGCAAGTCCAACGTCGTCGACGCGCTCTCCTGGGTGATGGGCGAACAGGGCGCCAAGTCGCTGCGCGGCGGCAAGATGGAGGACGTCATCTTCGCCGGCACCAGCGGACGCCCCCCGCTCGGCCGCGCCGAGGTCAGCCTCACCATCGACAACACCGACGGCGCCCTGCCGATCGACTACTCCGAGGTCACCCTCACCCGGACGATGTTCCGCAACGGCGGCAGCGAGTACGCGCTCAACGGCACCGTCTGCCGCCTGCTCGACATCCAGGAACTGCTCTCCGACTCCGGCATCGGCCGCGAGATGCACGTCATCGTCGGCCAGGGACAGCTCGACTCCGTCCTGCACGCCGACCCGATGGGGCGGCGCGCCTTCATCGAGGAGGCGGCCGGCGTCCTCAAGCACCGCAAGCGCAAGGAGAAGGCGCTGCGGAAGCTCGACGCGATGCAGACCAACCTCAACCGCGTCCAGGACCTGGTCGCCGAGCTGCGCCGCCAGCTCGGACCGCTGGGCCGCCAGGCGAAGATCGCCCGGCGGGCCGCCGGGATCCAGGCCGAACTGCGCGACGCCCGGCTGCGGCTGCTCGCCGACGACCTGCTCGCGCTGCGCCGCGCCGTCGAGGCCGAGGTCGCCGACGAACTCGCGCTGAAGCTCCGCCGCACCACCGTCGAGCAGGAACTCGCCGCCGCCGTCCAGCGCGAAGCCGTCCTGGAGGCCCAGGTCGAACAGCTCGGGCCCGCGCTGGAAGCCGCCCGGCAGACCTGGTACCGGCTCTCCTCGCTCGCCGAGCGCACCCGGGGCACCATCGGCCTTGCCGAGGCCCGGGTCCGCGCCGCCGCCACCGCCGGACAGCTGGAGGAGCGCCGGGGCCGCGACCCCGAGGACCTCGAACGCGAGGCCGCCCGGGTCCGCGAGGACGAGGCCGCCCTCGAAGAAGCCCTCGAACAGGCCCGGTACGCGCTCGCCGAGACCACCGAGGAACGCGCCGACCTCGAACGCGCCCTCGCCACCGAGGAGACCCGGCTCAGGGCCGCCGCCCGCGCCATCGCCGACCGCCGCGAAGGCCTCGCCCGCCTGCAGGGCACCGCCGCCGCCGCCCGCTCCCGGGCCGCCGCCGCCGAGGCCGAGGCCGACCGGCTCGCCACCGCCCGCGACGAGGCGCTGCTGCGCGCCGAAGCCGCCCGGGCCGCACACGAACGCCTCGACGAACAGGGCGCGGAGTTCAGCGCGGGCGAGGAGGAGGTCGAACAGCGGCACGAGCGCGCCCGCGAAGCCCACCGGGACGCCGAACGCGCCGCCTCCGCCGCCCGCGACGCCCTCACCGCCGCCGAGAAGGAACGCGCCGCGCTCACCGCCCGGCACGACGCCCTCGCCCTCGGCCTGCGCCGCAAGGACGGCAGCGGCGCCCTGCTCGGCCGCCCCGGCGTCCTCGGCCCGGCCGCCGAACTCCTCACCGTCACCCCCGGGTTCGAACTCGCGGTGGCCGCCGCGCTCGGCGCCGCCGCCGAAGCCCTCGCCGTCACCGACCCGGCCGCCGCCGCCGACGCGCTCGCCCGGCTGCGCGCCGAGGACGCCGGCCGCGCCACCCTGCTGGTCACCGGCGGCACGCCGCCGCCGAGGCCGCAGCCGCCCGCGGGCGCCCGGTGGGCCGGCGACCTGGTCGACGGCCCGGCCGGACCCGCCGCCCGCCGCCTGCTGGCCCGCACCGCCGTGGTCGAGGACCTCGACGCGGCACGCGAGTCGGTCGCCGCCGCCCCCGACTGGCAGGCCGTCACCCGCAGCGGCGACCTGCTCTCCGCCACCCTCGCCCAGGGCGGCTCGCCCGGCGCGCCCAGCCCGCTGGAGACCCGGGCCGCCGTCACCGAGGCCGCCCGCGGCATCGAGGAACTCGACACCCGCTGCGCCCGGTTGGCCGGGGAGCTGGCCGCCGCCCGCGAACGGCGCGCCGAACTCGCCGCCGAAACCGAGCGGTTGACCGCCCTCCGGCGCCGGGGCGAGCAGCGCCGGGCCGAGCTCGCCGGCGCCCTCGGCCGCACCTCCGGCGCCGCCCGGGCCGCCGCCGACGAGGCCGAGCGCACCGCCGGCGCCGCCGCCGAGGCCGCCGGCGGCCTCGCCGAGGCCCGGGCCGCCGCCGAGGAGGCCGCCGCCCGACTGGCCGCCGCCGAGGAACTCGCCGACGGCGGCGAGGACGAACCCGACCCCGCCGAACGCGACCGGCTGGCCGCCGCCGCGTCCGCCGCCCGGCAGGCCGAGACCGAGGCCCGGCTCGCCGTCCGCACCCACGAGGAGCGGGTCCGCAACCTGGCCGGCCGCGCCGACCAGCTCGACCGCGCCGCCCGCGCCGAGCGCGAGGCCCGCGCCCGCGCGGCCGAACGCCGCGACCGGGCCCGCCGCGAGGGCGCCACCGCCGGCGCCGTCGCCGCCGGTGCCCGCCACCTGCTCGGCCGGATCGAGGAGACCCTCGCCGCCGCCGAGGCCGAGCGCGCCGCCGTCGAGGCCGACCGGGCCGTCCGCGAGGCCGAGCTGCGGCAGTTCCGTGACCACGGCCGCGCGCTCAAGGCCGAACTCGACCGCCTGGTCGACGCCGGCCACCGCGACGAGGTGCTGCGCGCCGAGAAGCGGATGCGGATCGAACAGCTGGAGGCCCGGGCGCTGGAGGAGTTCGGCATCGCCGGCGCCGAGCTGCTGGCCGGCTACGGCCCCGACCAGCCCGTCCCGCCCCCGCCGCCCGCGGACGGCGAGGAGCCCTCCGACGAGCCCCGCCCGTACGTCCGGGCCGAGGTCGAGCAGCGGCTCAGGGCCGCCGAACGCGCCCACCAGCAGCTCGGCAGGGTCAACCCGCTCGCGCTGGAGGAGTTCGCCGCGCTGGAGGCCAGGCACCGGTTCCTCGGCGAGCAGCTCGACGACCTGCGCCGGAGCCGCCGCGACCTGATGGACATCGTCCGCGACGTCGACACCCGGGTCGAGCAGCTGTTCACCGCGGCCTACCACGACACCGCCGCCCAGTTCGAGGGCGTCTTCGCCCGGCTGTTCCCCGGCGGCGAGGGCCGGCTGCTGCTCACCGACCCGGAGAACATGCTCACCACCGGCGTCGAGGTCGAGGCCCGGCCGCCCGGCAAGAAGGTCAAGCGGCTCTCGCTGCTCTCCGGCGGCGAGCGCTCGCTCACCGCCGTCGCCCTGCTGGTGTCGATCTTCAAGGCCCGGCCCAGCCCGTTCTACGTCATGGACGAGGTCGAGGCCGCGCTCGACGAGACCAACCTGCGGCGGCTGGTCGGGATCATGGAGGAGCTGCGGGAGAGCTCCCAACTGATCGTCATCACCCACCAGAAGCTCACCATGGAGTCCGCCGACGCCCTCTACGGCGTCACCATGAAGGGCGACGGCATCTCGCAGGTGATCAGCCAGCGGCTGCGGGTGCCCGGGCAGGATCGCGAGGGCGGGCACAGGACGGCGCCGGAACCCGCGCAACCGGGACCGGCCTAGGCGCTACGTGATACTGGACGGGTTATGGAATACGTGATCCTTGCCGTTGTCATTGCGGTGGTCGCCATCGGCGCGATCACCGGACTCGTCGTCTCCGGCAAACGACGCAGAGAACTGGACCGGCCCAGCCAGCCGCCGACCATCACCGCGCCCGCGAAGCCGGACCAGGTGAAGCCGACGGCGACCGGGCCCACCGCGGGAACCGCGCCGCCCACCGCCTCCGGCGCCACCCGGGCGCCGGAGGAGCCGGCCGCCGCCGGGCCCGGCACCGCCGAACCCGAAGCGGCCGAGCCCGGGACCGTCGAGCCCGGCGTCGTCGAGCCCGGGACCGCCGAGGAGGTGCGCGCCGAGGAGGCCGAGGCCGCGCCCGCGATCGAGGTGCCGGAGCCCACCGCCGGCCGCCTGGTGCGGCTGCGCTCCCGGCTCTCCCGCTCGCAGTCGACCCTCGGCAAGGGCCTGCTCACGCTGCTCTCCCGGGACCGCCTCGACGAGGACACCTGGGAGGAGGTCGAGGAGACCCTGCTCACCGCCGACGTCGGCGTCGCCGCCACCCAGGAGCTGGTCGACAACCTGCGCACCCGGGTCAAGGTCCTCGGCACCCGCACCCCCGACGAGCTGCGCGGCCTGCTCCGGGAGGAGCTGGTCAAGCTGATCGGCACCGAGGCCGACCGCACCGTCCGCTCGGTCAAGCCGGGCGACGGCCCGGCCGTGGTGCTGGTGGTCGGCGTCAACGGCGTCGGCAAGACCACCACCACCGGCAAGCTCGCCCGGGTCCTGGTCGCCGACGGCCGGAAGGTCGTGCTCGGCGCCGCCGACACCTTCCGCGCCGCCGCCGCCGACCAGCTGCAGACCTGGGGCGAGCGGGTCGGCGCGCACACCGTGCGCGGCCCCGAGGGCGGCGACCCCGCGTCGGTCGCCTTCGACGCCGTCAAGCAGGGCATCGCGGACAGCGTCGACACCGTCCTGATCGACACCGCGGGCCGGCTGCACACCAAGACCGGCCTGATGGACGAGCTCGGCAAGGTCAAGCGGGTCGTCGAGAAGCACGGCCCGGTCGACGAGGTGCTGCTCGTGCTGGACGCCACCACCGGCCAGAACGGCCTGGTGCAGGCCCGGGTGTTCGCGGAGGTGGTCGACATCACCGGCATCGTGCTCACCAAGCTCGACGGCACCGCGAAGGGCGGCATCGTCATCTCGGTGCAGCGCGAACTCGGCGTCCCGGTCAAGCTGATCGGCCTCGGCGAGGGCGCGGACGACCTCGCGCCGTTCGAGCCGGGCGCGTTCGTGGACGCGCTGCTGGGCTAGCGGGCCCGCACACCGACGAGGTCCGTCCGGGGAGGGGAGCGCCCTCCCGGGACGGACCTCGGGCGTTCCCCGGAGCGGGCCGGCGCGGGTCAGCCGGCGAGCTCGGTCTCGCGGTCGCGGGTGCGGTGGCAGGCGTACGCCAGGGTGCCGAGCAGCAGCCGGGCCTCGGGCGGGGCGGCGTCGGCGGTGGGGCGGCGCAGCCAGCGCATCGGGCCGAGCGGGCCGAGCGGGGTGGGCGGGGCGGCCAGGTAGGAGCCGAGGCCGTGGCAGGCGAGGTCGAGCGAGGCGTCGTCCCAGCCCATCCGGTAGAGCAGGTCGGGCAGCCGCTCGGCGGTGCCGGGGGCGACGAAGAGCAGCAGCCGGCCGGTCGGGGAGGCCAGCACCGGGCCGACCTGGGTGCCCATCCGCTCCAGCCGGACCAGGGCCTGCAGGCCGGGCTGGGCCGGCACGTCCAGGACGTCGAACTGGTGGCCGGTGGGCAGCAGCAGCGGGGCGCCCTCCGGACAGCGGGCGGCCAGCTCGGCGGCGGTCGCGCCGGGGGCGATCGCCGGGCCGACCCGCAGGTGCAGGTTGGGCGCGGCGCAGCGCGGGACCCCGCAGTCGCAGCCGGTGCCGGGCCGCGCGGTCGGGCTGCCGGCGGCCAGCGTCCAGCCCCAGCGGCCGGAGTACTCGGCGGCGGTCTGCAGCGCGGTCGGCCGGGCGCGGCGGCGGGCGCCGAGGGGGGTGAGCCGCAGGGTGCCGAAGAGCTTGTCCATGCCACCCCCAACCGCTTCCGGTCGCCGCTGGTTACGGGACGGTGACGGCGCGTCGCCGGACGGGCGCGTGGTGCGTGGTGCACCGGAGGCGCGCGCGGACCGGCGCACACCGATCCGGGTGGCGCGGGCCAGCAGACGCCTTGCAGCGGCGCTTCGGATGCCGGATCGTCGTTGCCGCACGCGTGCCTCCGTCGGGTGCCGTCGGGTCCGGGCATGTGCCGGGGTCATGCCGGGCTGACTCCCAGTGAAGCGCGGTCGCGCGTCCGGGAGTTCACTCGTGGGGGTGGCGAAAGGTGGCGTTTTCCCGACGTTGCTCCCCCGGATGGCGCAGGGACGCTACGTTCGGCATACGGAACGCAGCCGACCGGTCACGCGGGCGGTGAGGAAACGGGTCAGGGCGAAGCGGGGCCCCGGGTTCGGGGCGGGATGGGGACGGTCCCATGGGTGAGAAGCAGCCGAACGAGAAGCTGGGCTCCTGGTTCGCGCGCAGCGGCTGGTCGAAGGGCGAGCTGGCGCGCCAAGTGAACCGCAGGGCACGGCAGATCGGCGCGCACCACGTCTCCACGGACACCTCGCGGGTGCGCCGCTGGCTGGACGGCGAGCAGCCGCGCGAGCCGATCCCGAAGATCATGTCGGAGCTGTTCTCGGAGCGCTTCGGCTCGGTGGTCTCGGTCGAGGACCTCGGGCTGCGCGCGGTGGTCCAGGTGACCACCGCCGGCAGCGGGGTGGACCTGCCGTGGAGCCCGCAGCAGACCGTCCAGGCGATCAGCGAGTACTCGCGCAGCGACCTGATGCTCAACCGCCGTGGTTTCCTTGGCACTTCGCTGGCGCTGACGGCCGGTGCGGCGCTGATCGAGCCGATGCAGCGCTGGCTGACGCCGGGTCCGAACGGCGCGCCCACCCCGATCCTGGCCGCGGCCAACGGCGGCGAGCACTTCTCCGGCCGGCTCTCCGAGCCGGAGATGCAGCTGCTGGAGCAGACCACCGAGATGTTCCGGAAGTGGGACGCGCAGAACGGCGGCGGCCTGCGCCGCAAGGCGGTGGTCGGCCAACTCCACGAGGTCACCGACCTGTTGCAGGAGACCTACCCCGAGGCGACCACCAAGCGGCTGTTCCGGATCACCGCCGAGCTCGCCCACCTGGCGGGCTTCATGTCGTACGACGTGGGCATGCACCCGAGCGCCCAGAAGTACTACGTGCTGGCGCTGCACGCGGCGAAGGAGGCCGGCGACCGCCCGTTCGGCGCGCACGTGCTGACCGACATGAGCCGCCAGATGATCCACCTCAACCGCGGCGAGGACGCGCTGGAGCTGATCCACCTCGCCCAGTACGGCAGCCGGGACACCGCCACCGCCCGCCAGCAGTCGCTGCTGTACGCGATGGAGGCGCGGGCGTACTCCACCATCGGCGAGGTCAACCGCTGCGCCCGGGCCGTGCGGCTGTCGGAGGACACCTTCAGCGACATCCGGGAGACCAACGAGGAGACGCCGAACTGGCTCCGGTTCTTCTCGTACGCCGAGCTGTGCGCGGAGAACGGGCACTCGTACCGGGACCTCGCCTACACCTCGGACCGCAGCGTGGCGATGGCCAAGGCCGCCGAGCCGCTGATCACCGAGGCGGTCGACCTGTTCCGGGAGGACGGCGACCACGTCCGCACCTACGCGTTCAACCTGGTCGGGATGGGCTCGGTGCGGCTGCTGCAGAACGAGCCGGAGGACGCGGCCAAGTACTGCGAGGAGGCGGTCGACATCGCCAAGAAGGTGCGCTCCGAGCGGCTGAACACCCGGGTCCGGAAGACCTCCGAGGCCGCCAGCCGGGACTTCCGCGGCGCCCCCGGGGTGGACCGGCTGGCCGACCGCGTGGTGCAGGACATCCCGGAGTTCGTCTCGGTGGTCTGACCCCGCCGCGGCCCCTCCGCCGCCCCGTCGCCCACGGCCGTCCGCCCCCCGTCCGGACGGCCGTCGGAGTATGACACGCGCTGTCCAGTACGCGTCACCTGCCGTGGTTCACGCGCCCGTAACGGGCGCGTCGTCCGCGTCACTGCGGCGAAACACCGAGCCGCATCGGCCGAAACCCGCCTTCGGCACTCTCCTCTCATCGCCGACACGCCGGGATGGCACGGGACAGGTATCCCGGTCGTGGTGCGGCTCTCATTTCGGAGGAGACGCCGATGCCGGACGGCTTCAGCGCGGGCGATACCGCCTTTGTGTTCATCTGTGCGGCCCTGGTCATGTTGATGACCCCGGGCCTGGCCTTCTTCTACGGAGGCATGGTCAGGGTCAAGAGCACCCTCAACATGCTGGTGATGAGCTTCATCTCACTGGCCATCGTCACGGTGCTCTGGGTCCTGTACGGCTACACGCTGGCCTTCGGGCCGGACGCCGGGGCGGGCCTGATCGGCAACCTCGACTACCTGGGCATGCGCGGCATCGACCTGAACGCGCTCACCGGGACGATCCCGGTGACCGGCTTCGCGGCCTTCCAGCTGATGTTCGCGATCATCACCCCGGCGCTGATCAGCGGCGCCATCGCGGACCGGGCCAAGTTCGCGGCCTGGAGCCTGTTCGTGGCGCTCTGGGTGACCGTCGTGTACTTCCCGGTCGCGCACTGGGTGTTCTTCTTCGACGGCGGCGACGGCGGCTGGCTCGGCGACCGCAACGGCGTGATCGACTTCGCCGGCGGCACCGCGGTGCACATCAACGCCGGCGCGGCGGGCCTGGCCCTGGCGCTGGTGCTGGGCAAGCGGATCGGCTTCAAGAAGGACCCGATGCGCCCGCACAGCCTGCCGCTGGTGATGCTCGGCTCCGGCCTGCTCTGGTTCGGCTGGTTCGGCTTCAACGCCGGTTCGGCGCTGGCCGCCAACGGCGTCGCGGGCATGGCCTTCGTCAACACCCAGGTCGCCACCGCCGCCGCCGTCCTCGGCTGGCTGGCGTACGAGAAGATCCGGCACGGCGCGTTCACCACCCTCGGCGCCGCCTCCGGCGCGGTGGCCGGCCTGGTCGCGATCACCCCGGCCTGCGGTTCGGTCTCCCCGCTCGGCTCGATCGCGATCGGCCTGATCGCCGGCGCGCTGTGCGCCGCGGCGATCAGCCTGAAGTACAAGTTCGGCTTCGACGACTCGCTCGACGTGGTCGGCGTCCACCTGGTCGGCGGCGTCGTCGGCTCGCTGCTGATCGGCTTCTTCGCCACCGGCCACGTCGGCCAGACCGCGTCCGGCCTGTTCTACGGCGGCGGCCTGGGCCAGCTCGGCAAGCAGGCGCTCGGCGTGGTCGTCGTCCTGGTCTACTCGTTCGTGCTCTCCTGGCTGCTGGGCCAGGCGATCCAGAAGACCATCGGCTTCCGGGTCGCGGAGGAGGTCGAGGTGTCCGGCATCGACCAGGCCGAGCACGCCGAGTCCGCCTACGACTTCACCGCCGTCGGCGCCAGCCTGGCCCGCCCCGTGGCCGCCCCCGCCGCCGCCGTCCCCGCCGAGAAGACCGAGGTCGACGCCCGATGAAGCTGATCACCGCCGTCATCAAGCCGCACCGCCTGGACGAGGTCAAGGACGCCCTGCAGGCCTTCGGGGTGCACGGCCTGACCGTCACCGAGGCCAGCGGGTACGGCCGCCAGCGCGGCCACACCGAGGTCTACCGCGGCGCCGAGTACACCGTCGACCTGGTCCCCAAGGTCCGGATCGAGATACTGGTCGACGACGAGGACGCCGAGCAGCTGATCGACGTGGTCGTCAAGGCGGCCCGCACCGGCAAGATCGGCGACGGCAAGGTCTGGTCCGTCCCGGTCGAGACCGCCGTCCGGGTCCGCACCGGCGAACGCGGCCCCGACGCCCTCTGAGCCGCCGGCGCCCTCCGACCCACCGCTGACAACCCTCCTGGCGGACCTGCCCACGCGGCAGGTCCGCCGAAGGCGTATCCGGCACCAGCACGCACCGGGAGCAGACGTGAGCAGCACCGACCCCGCCGAGTACGGCTACCCGGCCGAACGCGCCCGCCTGCTGGCCGACCCGGCCGCGGCCGGCCCGCAGCGGCGCGCCGCCCTGGCCCGGCTCACCGACGACTGGCTGGCCGGCCTCTACCGGACGGCCGGCGCCCCCGCCCGCACCGCGCTGGTCGCCGTCGGCGGCTACGGCCGGGGCGAGCTCTCCCCGCGCAGCGACCTGGACGTGCTGCTGCTGCACGAGGGCCCGCTCGCCGCGGACCTGGCCGAACGCGTCTGGTACCCGGTCTGGGACAGCGGCGTCGCCCTCGACCACGCCGTCCGCACGCCCGGCGAGGCCCGCAAGGTCGCCGCCGAGGACCTCAAGGCCCAGCTCGGCCTGCTCGACGCCCGCCACCTGGCCGGCGACCCGCAGCTCACCGCCGAGCTGCGCTCCGCCGTCCTCGCCGACTGGCGGGCCGCCGCCCCCGAGCGCCTCCCTGAGCTGCGCGAGCTCGGCCGGGCCCGGGCCGAGCGCCACGGCGAGCTGTCCTTCCTGCTCGAACCCGACCTCAAGGAGGCCCGCGGCGGCCTGCGCGACCTGGTCGCGCTGAACGCGGTGGCCGCCACCTGGCTCGCCGACGCCCCCCGCGACGGCCTGGACGCCGCCGCCCGCACCCTCGCCGACGTCCGCGACGCGCTGCACCTGACCACCGGCCGGGCCACCGAGCGGCTCTCCCTGCAGGACCAGGACCAGGTCGCCGAACGCCTCGGCGTGCTCGACGCCGACACCCTGCTGCGGCAGGTCTACCAGGCGGCCCGCACCGTCGCGTACGCCGGCGACGTCACCTGGCGCGCCGTCGACCGGGTGCTGGCCGAGCGCCGCCGGGCCGCGCCGCGCCGCGCCGTCCGGTTCGGCTTCCCGTTCAACGGCGCCCGGCGCGCCCCGGTCGGCCCGGCCTCGGCCGAGCGCCGCCCGCTCGCCGAGGGCGTGGTCGAGCAGGACGGCGAGGCCGTGCTCGCCCAGGCCGCCCGGCCCGCCGCCGACCCGGTGCTGCCGCTGCGGGCCGCCGCCGCGGCCGCCCAGGCCGGGCTGACCGTCGGCTACGCCACCGTCCGCCGGCTGGCCGCCGAGGCCGCGCCGCTGCCGGTGCCCTGGCCGGACGAGGCCCGCGAGCAGCTGGTCACCCTGCTCGGCGCCGGCGAGGCCTGCCTGCCGGTCTGGGAGGCGCTGGAGGCCGAGGGCCTGGTCAGCCGGATGCTGCCGGACTGGGAGCGGGTCCGCTGCCGGCCGCAGCGCAACGCCGTGCACCGCTGGACCGTCGACCGGCACCTGATCGAGACCGCCGTCCGGGCCGCCGCGATGACCCGCCGCACCGCCCGCCCCGACCTGCTGCTGGTCGCCGCCCTGCTGCACGACCTCGGCAAGGGCTGGCCCGGCGACCACTCCGAGGCCGGCGAGGTGATCGTCCGCGACGTGGCCGTCCGGATGGGCTTCGGCAAGCGCGACACCGACACCCTGGCGCTGCTGGTGCGCCACCACCTGACGCTGGTCGACACCGCCACCCGGCGCGACCCCGACGACCCGGCCACCGCCGACCTGATCGCCAAGACCGTCGGCACCCAGGCCCACCTGGAACTGCTGCACGCCCTCACCGAGGCCGACGCCACCGCCACCGGCCCCGCCGCCTGGTCGAGCTGGCGGGCCTCGCTGGTCGCCACCCTGGTCGAGCGCGCCGCCGCCCGGCTGGCCGGCGACACCCGGCCGCCCGCCGCCGACCCCGAGGTCACCGCCGACCAGGAGCGGCTCGCCGTCGAGGCCGCCCGCACCGGCGCCCCCGCGCTGGCGTTCACCGCCCAGGCCGAGCCGGACGCCGACGGCGGCGAGCCGATGGGCGTCGAGCTGACCCTGGCCATCCCCGACCGCCCCGGCCTGCTCGGCACCGTCGCCGGGGTGCTCGCCCTGCACCGCCTCGCCGTCCGCAAGGCCGGCCTGCGCGAACTCGACCCGGTCGGGGCCGGGGCCGTCCTGCTGCTGTCCTGGACGGTCGCCGCCCAGTACGGCGACCTGCCCGACGCCGCCCGGCTCCGCGCCGACCTGCGCCGCGCCCTGGACGGCTCGCTGGACGTCACCCGCAAACTCGCCGAACGCGACGCCGCCGCGCCCCGCCGGCGCGGCATCAGCACCCCGCCGCCGGTGGTCGCCGTCGCCCCGCACGACGCCTCGCGCTCCGCCACCGTGCTGGAGGTCCGCGCGCACGACGCGCCCGGCCTGCTGCACCGGATCGGCCGCGCGCTGGACGCCTCCGGCGTCCGGGTGCGCACCGCCCACGTCTCCACCCTCGGCGCGGAGGCCGTCGACGCCTTCTACCTCACCTCCACCGACGGCCGGCCGCTGGAGCAGGGCCGCGCCGAGCAGGTCGCGCGGGCCGTCCGGGAGGCGCTGGAGGGGCGCTGACCCGCTGTTCGCGCAGGGGCGCAGACCGCCCGCCGGGGTGCGGCTACCCTTGGGGGCGACGACAGTACCCGTACTCGATGCCGCAAGGGACCCGCGACCGACGTGTTCGACACTCTCTCCGACCGCCTCGCAGCGACGTTCAAGAACCTCCGGGGCAAGGGCCGTCTCAGCGAGGCGGACATCGACGCCACCGCGCGCGAGATCCGGATCGCCCTGCTGGAGGCGGACGTCGCGCTGCCCGTGGTCCGCGCCTTCATCAAGCAGGTCAAGGACCGGGCCCTGGGCTCCGAGGTCTCCGGCGCGCTGAACCCGGCCCAGCAGATCATCAAGATCGTCAACGAGGAGCTGATCAGCATCCTCGGTGGCGAGACCCGCCGCCTGCGGTTCGCCAAGACCGGCCCGACCGTGATCATGCTGGCCGGCCTCCAGGGCGCCGGCAAGACCACGCTGGCCGGAAAGCTCGGCCACTGGCTGAAGAGCCAGAAGCACACCCCGCTGCTGGTCGCCTGCGACCTCCAGCGCCCCAACGCCGTCACCCAGCTCGGCGTGGTCGCCGAGCGGGCCGGCGTCGCCTTCTACGGCCCGCAGCCGGGCAACGGCGTCGGCGACCCGGTGCAGGTGGCCCGCGACTCCGTCGAGTACGCCAAGCAGAAGCAGTACGACGTCGTCATCGTCGACACCGCCGGCCGCCTCGGCATCGACGCGGAACTCATGCAGCAGGCCGCCGACATCCGGGCCGCGGTCGACCCGGACGAGGTCCTGTTCGTGGTCGACGCCATGGTCGGCCAGGACGCGGTCACCACCGCCCAGGCCTTCCTCGAAGGCGTCGACTTCACCGGCGTGGTGCTCTCCAAGCTCGACGGCGACGCGCGCGGCGGCGCGGCCCTCTCGGTCGCGCACGTCACCGGCCGCCAGATCATGTTCGCCTCCAACGGCGAGAAGGTCGACGACTTCGACGCCTTCCACCCGGACCGGATGGCCTCGCGCATCCTCGGCATGGGCGACGTCCTCTCGCTGATCGAGAAGGCCGAGCAGACCTTCTCCCAGGCCGAGGCCGAGAAGATGGCCGCCAAGCTCCAGGGCGGCGGCAAGGACTTCACGCTCGACGACTTCCTGTCGCAGCTGGAGCAGGTCCAGAAGATGGGCTCGATCTCCAAGCTGCTCGGCATGCTCCCCGGCATGGGCCAGATCCGCGACCAGATCAACAACCTGGACGACAAGGACGTCAACCGGGTCGGCGCGATCATCAAGTCGATGACCCCGGCCGAGCGCACCGACCCCAAGCTGATCAACGGCTCGCGCCGGCTGCGCATCGCCAAGGGCTCCGGCGTCCAGGTCGGCGAGGTCTCCAGCCTGGTCGAGCGGTTCTTCGAGGCCCGCAAGATGATGTCCGCGATGGCCTCCGGCAAGGGCATCCCCGGCATGCCCGGCATCCCCGGGATGGGCGGCGGCGCCAAGCGCTCCGCCAAGAAGGCCCCGGTCGCCAAGGGCAAGCGCAAGAGCGGCAACCCGCTCAAGCGCGCCCAGGAGGAGGCCGCCGCCGCCGAGCGCAAGGCACTCGGCCCCGGCCAGGGCACCGCGCCGGGCGGCGCGTTCGGCCTCCAGCCCGGCAAGGGCCCGGCCGACTTCGACCTCCCCAAGGAGTTCAAGGACCTGCTGTAGGTCCCGGGCGCGGGTGCCGGGGCAGGGGCGTGCGGACGATCCGCGCGTCCCTGCCCCGGCACCCCGTTGCGCCATGATGTCCCGTATGCGCGTGACGATCCGAGCCCCCCGCCCCGATGACGTCGTCCCCTACGCCGAGGCGGTGCGACGCTCCGCCGCGCACATCGGGAGGTGGAACCCGGTCGAGCCGGACGGCCTGCCGGACCTGCTGAGCCGGCAGGGCACCGGCCTGCGCACGTTCCTGATCGTCGACGTCGAGACCGGCGGCCTGGTCGGCAAGTGCAACGTGGCGAACATCGTGATGGCGCGCTTCTGCAACGGCGTCATCGGCTACGACTCGTACCAGCCGTTCGCCGGGACCGGCCGGATGACCGAGGGCATGCGGCTGGTGGTCGAGCGCTGCTTCACACCCGCGGACCGGGGCGGGCTCGGGCTGCACCGGCTGGAGATCAACGTGCAGCCGGACAACGAGCGGTCGATCGCGCTGGCGCGCCGACTGGGCTTCCGGCACGAGGGCTTCACGCCGCGGATGCTGTTCCTGCAGGACGCCTGGCGCGACCACGAGCGGTTCGCGCTGACCGCCGAGGAGTGGCCGACCCCGGTGCGCTGACCCGGCGGGGCCGGCGGCTCGCGGCGTTGCGCGCTCCCCGGGGTCCGGGATGTCCGTATCGTCCGACGGGTGAGCAACCCCGTGCCGCCGCGCCAGACCCCCGACCAGCCCTGGCGGTCCGAGGGGGCCCCGCCCCCGCCGCCGCCGAAGAGGAAGATGCCGGGCGGCTGGACGGGCCTGATCCTCACCGCCCTGGTGGTGTTCCTGCTGTCCGACATCCTGCTGAGCTTCTTCGGCAACGGCGGCTCGACCACGATCTCGTACACCGAGTTCAACAAGCAGCTCAACGGCGGGAACATCACCAAGATCTACGCCAAGGGCGACGCCATCGAGGGCACGCTCAGGAACAAGCAGCCCAAGCCGGACGGCGGCAAGGGCGACTACACCGACTTCACCACCCAGCGCCCGGCGTTCGCCAGCGACAACCTGTGGGGCACCCTGCAGTCGCAGAACGTCGAGGTGACGGCCCGACCGGTGGTGCAGCAGCGCAGCTTCCTGGCGAACCTGCTGATCTCGCTGGCCCCGATGCTGCTGCTGATCGGGGTCTGGGTGCTGATCGCCCGCCGGATGTCCGGCGGCATCGGCGGCGGCGCGCTCGGCCGCAAGGCCCCGCCCAAGCCGGTGGACACCAGCCAGGGCAAGCGCACCACCTTCAAGGACGTGGCCGGCATCGACGAGGTGCGCGACGAGCTCAGCGAGGTGGTCGACTTCCTGAAGAACCCGCAGGCCTACCGCAGGCTCGGCGCCAAGATGCCGCGCGGCGTCCTGCTGTCCGGCCCGCCCGGCACCGGCAAGACCCTGCTGGCCCGCGCCGTCGCCGGCGAGGCGGACGTGCCGTTCTTCTCCGCCTCGGCCTCCGAGTTCATCGAGATGATCGTCGGCGTCGGCGCCAGCCGGGTCCGCGAACTGTTCTCCGAGGCCCGCAAGGTCGCCCCCGCCATCGTGTTCATCGACGAGATCGACACCATCGGCCGGCAGCGCGGCGGCGGGGGCGGCATGGGCGGCCACGACGAGCGCGAGCAGACCCTCAACCAGATCCTCACCGAGATGGACGGGTTCTCCGGCTCCGAGGGCGTGATCGTGATCGCCGCGACCAACCGGGCCGAGGTCCTCGACCCCGCGCTGCTGCGCCCCGGCCGCTTCGACCGCCGGATCACCGTCAGCCCGCCCGACCGGACCGGCCGCGAGCAGATCCTGAGGATCCACACCCGCGAGGTGCCGCTCGCCGAGGGCACCGACCTGGCCGCCGTCGCCCGCACCACGCCCGGCATGACCGGCGCCGACCTGGCCAACCTGGTCAACGAGGCCGCGCTGATCGCCGTCAAGCGCGAGCAGGACGCTGTCGACCAGGAGAACCTCTCCGAGGCGCTGGAGAAGGTCCAGCTCGGTGCGGTCCGCCCGCTGGTGATGCCCCAGCAGGAACGCGAGCGGACCGCCTTCCACGAGTCCGGCCACGCCCTGCTCGGCATGCTCCAGCCCGGCGCCGACCCGGTCCGCAAGATCACCATCGTGCCGCGCGGCCGCGCCCTCGGCGTCACCCTCTCCACCCCCGACACCGACCGCTACTCCTACACCGAGCCCTACCTGCGCGGCCGGATCATCGGCGCGCTCGGCGGGATGGCCGCCGAACAGGTCGTCTACGGCGTGGTCACCACCGGCGCCGAGAGCGACCTCGAACAGCTCACCACCATCGCCCGCTCGATGGCCGGCCGCTGGGGCATGAGCGACCGGGTCGGCCGGGTCACCGCGATCCCCGACGACAGCCAGTCCCCGTACGGCCTGGCCGCCGCCCCCGCCACGCTGGACGCGGTCGACGAGGAGGCCCGGCGGATCGTCGCCGAGTGCTGGGAGGAGGCCGTCGCCCTGCTGCACCGGCACCGCGACCGGCTCGACGCGCTGGCCGCCGCGCTGCTGGAGGCCGAGACCCTCGACGAGGACGCCGCGTACGCCGCCGCCGGGCTCAGCCGGTCCTGAACCCCCTCGGCCGCGGGGTTCGGCTGCGGGGCTCGGCCGCAGGGCTCAGGCGCGGGGCTCAGGCGCGGGGCTCAGCCGAAGGGCTCGGCCGCGGGGCTCAGGCGCGGGGCCGGGTGCCCGCCGCCCAGCGGAACTCGTTCACCATCCGCACCGAGCCGTCCGGCCGCAGGTACGGGTGCAGCGCCTCCGCCAGCTCCTTCGCCACCAGCGCGCCGCCCGCGGCCTCCTCGGCCCGGTCGAACAGGCCGGTGGAGAGCAGGCCGCGGACCGCCGAGTCCAGGCCCGCGTAGGCGAACGGGCAGCTCACCCGGCCGCTCTCGGACGGGCGCACCCCCGCCGAGGCGAGCAGCGAACCCAGCACGCCCGGGCCGGCCGCGGCGAACGGGTCGGGGGTGGCGAGCGGGTCCGGGGCGCCGAGCGAGAGCGGGGCGGACGGGGCGTGCCGGCGGGCGACCTCCAGCACGGCGGCGCTCTCGCAGCGCTCCGCCGGACCCCAGGTGGCCACCACCAACTGCCCGCCGGGCAGGGTCCGCTCCGCCGACCAGGCCACCAGCGCGGGCGTCAGCGGCCGCTCGAAAACCGTCACCAGGGAGTGCGCCGGGCGGGGGACGGGGTGCGCCGAACGGGCGAGGGCCCCCGCGCCCCCGCCGGGCGCCACCTGCAACCCGCGGGCCGCCGCGAGCTCCCGCAGCCCGCCGTCCGGCTCCACCCCCGCGACCTGCGCGCCGCGCCCCTCGGCGAGCAGCAGCGCCAGCCCCGACCGGCAGCCGACGCCCAGCAGGCTGGTCGCCGCGCCGACCTCCAGCCGGCGGTAAACGTCCTGGTAGAGGGGGACGAGCATGCGCTCCTGGATCTCCGCCCAGTCCCGCGCCCGACCGCCCCGCCCCGCCGGCGGGCCCGTCCGGACCCGGTCCACGGTGCTGCCGGTCACCTGCGCTGAAGCCATCGCGGCCTCCCAATCGGTCCTCGGAATCGACTGCGGCACCCGCAGCCCAGCCCCCCGGCCCCTCTCCCAGCGAACAGCGGGTCGCCCCCGCCGTCCAGAGGGGTGCGAGCAGGTATCCGCGCGCCGTGGGTGTGCGCCCCGGGGTGTGCGCGGGCGCGGCGCGGTCCGGTCGGTGGTTCGACCGGTTGGTGGTCCGGTGGGTGCTCCGGGTCGCGGGCCGACGAAGGGCGGAGGAGTGGGCGGGGTGAGCCGGATTCACGGTCCGGGCCCGGTTTTCCGTACCATTCGGCCCATGGCTAAGGCACCCGTTCTCACCCCCCAGGCGGAAGACTTCCCCCGCTGGTACCAGGACCTCATCAACAAGGCCGAGCTGGCCGACAACGGTCCGGTGCG
Organism: Kitasatospora sp. NPDC015121; assembly: GCF_055562955.1. Taxonomy (NCBI): domain Bacteria; kingdom Bacillati; phylum Actinomycetota; class Actinomycetes; order Kitasatosporales; family Streptomycetaceae; genus Kitasatospora; species Kitasatospora sp. NPDC015121. The sequence continues at coordinate 40,608 of NZ_JBVHEH010000029.1, read as the reverse complement.
CGGCACCATGGTCATCCGACCGTACGGCTACGGCCTGTGGGAGCGGATGCAGCAGGAGATGGACGCGCGGATCAAGAAGGCGGGCGCCCAGAACGCCTACTTCCCGATGTTCATCCCGCAGTCCTACCTGACCAAGGAGGCCGAGCACGTCGAGGGCTTCGCCCCCGAGCTCGCGGTGGTCACCCACGGCGGCGGCAAGGAGCTGGAGGAGCCGGTCGTCGTCCGGCCCACCTCCGAGACCATCATCAACGAGTACTTCTCCAAGTGGGTGCAGAGCCACCGCGACCTGCCGCTGCTGATCAACCAGTGGGCCAACGTGGTCCGCTGGGAGCTGCGCCCGCGCGTCTTCCTGCGCACCACCGAGTTCCTCTGGCAGGAGGGCCACACCGCCCACGCCACCTACGAGGACGCCCGCGCGTACGCCTCGCGGATCCACACCGACGTGTACGGCGACTTCATGACCAACGTGCTGGGCATCGACGTGGTGCTCGGCCGCAAGACCGCCAAGGAGCGCTTCGCCGGCGCGATCAACACCCTCACCCTGGAAGGGATGATGGGCGACGGCAAGGCGCTGCAGATGGGCACCAGCCACGAACTGGGCCAGAACTTCGCCAAGGCCTTCAACACCACCTACCAGCTGCAGGGCGCCGAGCGCGAGCACGTCTGGCAGACCTCCTGGGGCGTCTCCACCCGCATGGTCGGCGGCCTGATCATGTCGCACGGCGACGACAACGGCCTGCGGGTGCCGCCGCGGCTGGCCGCCGTGCAGGCCGTGGTGCTCGCCATCAAGGGCGAGGACGCGGTGCTGGCGAAGGTCCGCGAGATCGGCGCCCGGCTGGAGGCCGCGGGCGTGCGGGTGGTCGTCGACGACCGCACCGACACCCCGTTCGGCCGCCGCGCCGTCGACTGGGAGCTCAAGGGCGTCCCGCTGCGCATCGAGGTCGGCCCGCGCGACCTGGAGGCCGGCACCGCGATGCTGGTCCGCCGGATCGCCGGCGGCAAGGAGCCGGTCTCGGTCGACTCCCTGGCCGCGATCGTCCCCGGCATCCTGGAGGAGGACCAGGCGCAGCTGCTGCGCGAGTCCCGCGAGCGCCGCGAGGCCCGCACCGTGGACGTCAAGACCATCGACGAGGCCGCCGAGGCCGCGACCACCGGCTGGGGCCGGATCTCCTGGGCCGACCTCGGCCCCGAGGGCGAGGCCAAGCTGGCCGAGCAGGGCGTGTCGGTGCGCTGCCTGATCGCCGCGGACGGCTCGGTGCCGGCCGCCGACGACCAGCCCGGCAACCTCGCGCTGGTGGCCCGCGCGTACTGAGGGCGGTGCGCCGGGCCGGTCTTCCGGTCCGGTCCGGACCGGTCCGGACCACTGCTCCGGGCCGGTCCTCCGGGCGGGCCGGAGTATTCCGGAAACCCGGTCCGGGCGCTGGCAGTTGAGACTACTGACCAGTCAACTCCCCGAGGTACCCCGCAAGCGGTACGGTATACGGCCCGTGGCCCTGTCAATTTTTCAGGCAGGTCGCGGGCCGTCCGTCGTGGGGATGTTGGGCTCCGCGGCGGGTGCCGAGAGCCCGGCGAAACCCGCCGGCTCCATACGTGCAGGGGGTTGGTCTTGCGTCAGTCCGGAGCCGCGCAATTCGCGCGCGGAAGTGCGTTCCTGAGAGTCCGCTGGGAATTCCCGAACACGGGTGCCCACCGGAACATCGGCTCTCTCCCCATCGTTGGTACAGCGTGAGCACGACACAGCCCCTCGTCCTCGCGGCCGAACTGGCCGCCGCCTGGAGCGACATCCAGGCCCACCACCGGGACCTGCCCGACCTGGCGTCGCCCGAGGCGCTGATCGGCGAGTCCTCGTCGGCCTGCGGCACCCAGCTCAACTTCGAGCGGTTGCTGCACGAGGCCGCCCACGGCCTGGCCGCCGCCCGGGAGATCCGCGACACCTCGCGGGCCGGCCGCTACCACAACCGCCGCTTCCTGCTGCTCGCCTCCGAGCTGGGCCTGGCCCACCCGGTCGAGCCGCACGCCAGCAGCGGCTTCTCCCAGGTGACGATGGGGCACGAGACCCGCGACCGCTACGCCGGGACCATCGAGCGTCTCGACCGCGCGCTCGGGGCGCACCAGCTCGCCGTCGCCGGCGAGGGCAACCACCGCGCCTTCCGCGGCCCGGCCGCCCGGCACGGCTCCTCGGGCGGCGGCGTCCGGGTCAAGGCGGTGTGCGGCTGCGGTCGCAACGTCCGCGTCGTCCCGTCCGTGCTGGCCCAGGCCTCGATCGTCTGCGGCGCCTGCCAGCAGCCGTTCAAGATCGCCTGAACCGTCCGGGGCGTTCACGGCGCCCGCACCGTCCGGGAGGGGTCCCGGCGGGAAGGGCGCGGTTCCGAGTGAGGTCCGAACGGGGTGCGGGCGGGGTGTCCGCCCCCCGGTCGGCAGTGGGGCTCGGGAGCGCCGAGGCCGGTCGGCCCGATGGTTTCCGGGGTCCCCCGGACCGCGCAGGGGTGCGGTCCGGGGGACCTCCGTGTTGTGGCAGAATGGATGGCTGAGTACTCGCTTGCCCATCAGGACCCTCTCTCCCAACGGCTGGCGTGTCCCTTGAACGGCACCTCGCGCCGCAGCCCCACGCGGCGGAGCGCTGCTCACCCACGTCAACACAGGAGAAACCACACCCGTGGCTGTCAAGATCAAGCTGAAGCGTCTGGGCAAGATCCGCTCCCCGCACTACCGCATCGTCGTCGCCGACTCGCGCACCAAGCGTGACGGTCGCGCGATCGAGGAGATCGGCATCTACCAGCCGACCTACAACCCCTCGAAGATCGAGGTCGACGGCGAGCGCGCCCAGTACTGGCTGTCCGTCGGCGCCCAGCCGACCGAGCCGGTGCTCGCCATCCTGAAGCTGACCGGCGACTGGCAGAAGTTCAAGGGCCTGCCGGCTCCGGAGCCGCTGAAGGTGGCCGAGCCCAAGGTCGAGGACTTCTCGCACCTGTTCGCCAAGGCCGTCGCCGGCTTCGAGGACGCCACCACCGGTGTCGCCATCACCCCGAAGGCCAAGAAGTCGGACAAGGCTGACGAGGCCGAGGCCGCTTCCACCGAGGCCTGAGCGTGATCGAGGAAGCCCTCGACCACCTGGTGAAGGGCATCGTCGAGCACCCCGACGAGGTGCAGGTCCGCTCGCGCAACCTGCGCCGCGGGCACACCATCGAGGTGCGAGTGCACCCTGACGACCTCGGCAAGGTGATCGGTCGGGGCGGCCGCACGGCTCGCGCGCTGCGCACCGTGGTCGGCGCCCTGGGCGGTCGCAACGTCCGGGTCGACCTGGTCGACGTGGACAGCCTCCGCTGACCCCACGTTCGACCGCCGAGGGCACCGACCGCCAGGTCGGCCACCGGGTCTCAGGACCGGCCGGGACGCATCCGTCCCGGCCGGTCCTTCCCGTTTCCGGGCCCGCCCGCGGGCGGTGTCCGGCCGCTTCCCGCCGCCACCGGCGGGTCCCCGCCGTCCACCAGCGCGTACGCACCTTCCAGCGCCATCACCTCTCAGGAGAACGATCACCGTGCAGCTCGTCGTCGGCAAGATCGGCCGCGCCCACGGCATCCGGGGGGACGTCAGCGTCGAGGTCCGCACCGACGAGCCGGAGCTGCGGCTCGGGCCCGGCGCGGTCCTCCTCACCGACCCCGCCGCCACCGGACCGCTGACCGTCGAGTCCGGCCGGGTGCACAGCGGCCGCCTGCTGCTGCGCTTCGCCGGCGTCAAGGACCGCACCGCCGCCGAGGCCCTGCGCGGCACCATGCTGATCGCCGAGGTCGACCCGGAGGAGACCCCCGACGACCCGGACGAGTACTACGACCACCAACTCATCGGCCTGGACGTGGTGCTGGCCGACGGCACGCCGGTCGGCGAACTCACCGAGGTGGTCCACCTCCCTTACCAGGACCTGCTCACCGTCCAGCGTCCGGACGGCACCGAGGTGCTCGTCCCGTTCGTCGAGCAGATCGTCCCCGTCATCGACCTGGACGAGCAGCGCGTCGTCCTCACCCCGCCGCCCGGCCTGATCGACCCCGTCGACGCGGTCGTCGCCTCCGCCCGCGCGGACGCGGACGCCGACGAGGGCGAGGGTGCCGGTGCTGACGCGGACGCAGACGCGGACGCGGACACGGACGGGAAGGGCGGCGACGCGTGAGCGACATGCGGATCGACGTCGTCACGATCTTCCCCGAGTACCTGGAGCCGCTGAACGTCTCCCTGGTCGGCAAGGCACGGGCCCGCGGACAGCTGGACGTGCACCTGCACGACCTGCGGTCGTGGACCACCGACATCCACCGGACCGTGGACGACACGCCCTACGGCGGCGGCCCCGGCATGGTGATGAAGCCCGAACCGTGGGGCGCCGCGCTGGACGCCGTCCTGGCCGTCGGGCCCGAGGGCGAGGTGCCGACCCTGGTGGTGCCCACCCCCAGCGGACGGTCCTTCACCCAGGAGCTCGCCCAGGACCTCGCCGCCCGCCCCTGGCTGGCCTTCGCGCCCGCCCGCTACGAGGGCATCGACCGGCGGGTCATCGACGAGGCCGCGACCCGGATGCCGGTGGTCGAGGCCTCGATCGGCGACTACGTGCTGGCCGGTGGCGAGGTCGCCGTGCTGGTGATGGTCGAGGCGATCGCCCGGCTGCTGCCCGGCGTGCTGGGCAACGCGGAGTCGCACCGCGACGACTCCTTCGCCCCCGGCGCGATGGCCGACCTGCTGGAGGGCCCGGTGTACACCAAGCCCGCCGAGTGGCGCGGCCGGGAGGTGCCGGAGATCCTGCTCAGCGGCCACCACGGGAAGATCGCCCAGTGGCGGCGCGAGCAGGCCTTCGCCCGCACGCTCGCCAACCGACCCGACCTGGTGGCCCGCTGGCAGCGCGAGGCGTTCACCAAGAAGGAGCGCGAGGCGCTCAGCGTCCTCGGCCTCGCCTGGGACGAGACCAGCGGCCGATTTCGGTCCGCGGCCGAGCCTGTGGAAGAATAGGCGACTGCTGTCTGTCGCCGGGCTCCCTTCGCGGGGGTCAGTGGACCGGTGCCCCCGCCACGGGGGGATCACCGCCAACCGAAGCGGCCCGCGGCACCCCATCAGTTGAGACGAATATCCGTGGGCGGCCCGTGGCGCCCGCGATGGAGAGCAACGATGAGCAACAAGCTCGCTGCTGTCGACGCGGCCTCGCTGCGCACCGACATCCCCGCCTTCCGCCCCGGCGACACCCTCAAGGTGCACGTCCGAGTCATCGAAGGCAACCGCTCGCGCGTCCAGGTCTTCCAGGGCGTCGTCATCCGTCGTCACGGCGCCGGCATCGGTGAGACCTTCACCGTCCGCAAGGTCAGCTTCAACGTCGGTGTCGAGCGCACCTTCCCGGTGCACACCCCGGTCGTCGAGAAGATCGAGGTCGTGACCCGCGGTGCGGTCCGCCGCGCCAAGCTGTACTACCTGCGCGACCTCCGCGGCAAGGCCGCGAAGATCAAGGAGAAGCGCGACGCGTGATCGCGCACGCTCGACGGGGGTCGGCCCTCCAACCGGTGTAGACCGGGGGGATAAGCTCACCCCCGATGAGCACGCACGAGCCACTGGCGGACCGCGACGGCAGTCCCGTACCCACGGGTACGGACACGCCGCCGCGGTCCGCCGCCGTTTCCGCCCCCCGGGCTGAGGACGGGACCGAGGCCGAGGCCCAAGCCGTGGCCGGGGGCGGCGGGCGGCGGTGGTCGCGGGACCTGCTGTGGATCGCCGCGGTCTGCGTGACCGCGCTGCTGCTGGTGAACGCCTTCGTGGCGCGGCCGTTCTCGGTGCCGTCCGGTTCGATGGAGGGGACGCTGCGGCCGGGCGACCGGGTGCTGGTCAACCAGCTCGCGTACGCCTTCGGCGGGCACCCCCAGCGGGGCGACGTGGTGGTCTTCGACGGCATCGGCTCCTTCCTGCCGTACCAGGACGAACCGTCCGGCGTGAAGCGGCTGTTGGTCGGCGCGGGCCTCGCCACGGCCGGCGACACGGTCTACGTGAAGCGGGTGATCGGCGTCGGCGGGGACCGGATCACCTGCTGCGGCACCGACGGCAAGCTCCGGGTCAACGGGGTGCCGCTGGACGAGAGCGCGTACCTGCTCCCCGGTGACGCGCCGTCGGCGGTGCCGTTCGACATCGTGGTTCCCGGCGGCAGGCTGTGGATGATGGGCGACCACCGCAGCGCCTCCCGCGACTCCCGTGACCACCTCGGCGAGCCCGGCGGCGGCGCCGTGCCCGAGGACAGGGTGATCGGCCGTGCGGACTGGCTGATGTTCCCCCTGGGCCGCGCCACCTCCCTCGACCGGCCGGCGGCGTTCGCCGCGATTGAGGGGACCGGTGGCCATGGGGAGCAGAGGTAGACCCAGGACCGCCGCTGACGGCCCGTCCGACCCCGCCGGCCCCGGCTCCGCGTTCGAGACCGAGTCCGTGTACCTGGCGGAGCCGGGCGAGGACGGCGGGGGCGCCTCGGGCGAGCGCCCGCTCCGGGGACGGGCCGAGCGGCGCCGGGCAGCCAAGCGCGCCGCGCGCCGCAGCAGGCGCTCCTTCCTGCGCGAGCTGCCGGTGATCGTGCTGGTGGCGCTGGTCATCGCGCTGGTGATGAAGACCTTCCTGATCCAGGTGTTCGTGATCCCCTCCGGTTCGATGGAACAGACCCTGCAGGTCGGTGACCGGGTCGTGGTGGACAAGCTCACCCCGTGGTTCGGCGCCGAGCCGGAGCGCGGCCAGGTGGTGGTCTTCAAGGACCCGGGCGGCTGGCTGGAGAACGACCACAGGCAGTCCTCGGACGGGCCCGTGCTGCGGAACGCGAAGGCGCTGTTCTCCGCGGTGGGGCTGCTCCCCTCCGACGACGAGCGGGACTTGATCAAGCGGGTGATCGGCGTCGGCGGCGACACCGTCGAGTGCTGTGACGAGCGGGGCCGGCTGAGCGTGAACGGCACCCCGCTGGACGAGCCGTACGTCTCGCCCGGCAACGCGCCCTCGCGGATCACCTTCAAGGTGACGGTGCCCCAGGGGCGGCTCTGGGTGATGGGGGACCACCGCGACCTGTCCGCCGATTCCCGCTACCACATGGGCAACCCGGGATCCGGGAGCATCCCGGTGGGCAACGTGGTCGGGCGCGCCTTCGTGGTGGCCTGGCCGCTCTCCCACTTCGGTCAACTGGATGTCCCCGATTCACTCTCCTCGCTGCCGGGGCGGGTGACAGGATCGGGGGCCATCGAGCCGGTTCCTGCGGAACCCCCACTCGTTATGGGTGTGTTGGGCGTCCTTCCGCTCCTGACCCGGTACCGCGCGGCGCACCGGAGGAGCAGGCCGGTGGCCGACTGACGTTCCGGTCGGCGCGTGGGAGCACGGGCACGTCGACCAGGAGTGATAGAGAAGTGTGAAGTGCTCGGTTCCGGCCTGGTGTCGGGCCTGCCCCGGCAGGGCAAGCCAGAGGCGGGTTCCCGACCGATCGCAGAGTGTGGTGCCCGCTGTGCGGCACTGGTGAGCGCGGGCGCGCAGGCGTCCGCACAGCAGGGAGGAGATGTCGTGGGGGATCTGGTGATCGGTGCCCGTTCAGGTGCTCCGGAGCCCGACGGTGAACCCGTCGGCAACCAGGAGGGACTGCACGCCGGTGACGGCGAGGAACTCCGGGACGCGGAGGCCGGCGCCGAGGCCGACGGGGACGCGGAGAACCCGTCGAGGCGGGCACCGAAGCAGCGTTCCTTCTGGAAGGAACTGCCGATCCTGATCGGCATCGCGCTGGTGCTGGCCCTGGTGATCAAGACCTTCTTCGTCCAGGCGTTCTCGATCCCCTCGGGGTCGATGGAGAACACGCTCCAGGTCGGCGACCGCGTCCTGGTCGACAAGCTCACCCCCTGGTTCGGTTCCGAGCCGGAGCGCGGCGAGGTCGTGGTCTTCAAGGATCCGGGCGGCTGGTTGAACGACGAGCCGACCCAGCGCAGTGACAACTCCTTCGTGCGCGGCGTGCAGGACGTGTTCAGCTTCATCGGGCTGATGCCGTCCAGCGACGAGAAGGACCTGATCAAGCGCGTCATCGCGGTCGGCGGCGACACCGTCGAGTGCCAGGGCTCCGGCCCGGTCAAGGTGAACGGCGTCGCGCTCGACGAGCCGTACATCTTCCCCGGCAACACCCCGTGCGGGGAGAAGCCGTTCGGCCCGGTGAACGTGCCCAAGGGCACCATCTGGGTGATGGGCGACCACCGGGGCAACTCGCTGGACTCGCGGTACCACATGGACCAGCCCGGTGGCGGAACCGTGCCGGTCGACAACGTGGTCGGCCGCGCGTTCGTGGTGGCCTGGCCGATCGGCGACTGGGCGACGCTGCCCGTCCCGGACACCTTCGACCAGAAGGGGCTGGCGGCCGGCCCGCTCGTCCCGACGCTGGCCGGTACGGCACTCGCCCTGCCCGCCGTCTGGTGGTTGCGCAAGCGCCGCCGCTGACCGGGCGCCGACGGACCGGGAACGCCTCTTGCGCGGGCCGTGGTACTCGCGAGTAATCTGCTCGCACGTGCCACGGCCCGCAGCGCTGTCCGAACCAGGACGACGGCCCGCGGACCGGCAGAGGGCGCTCGCCCCGAGCACCCGGGCACCAGGAGAGGGCGGAGCCGATGAGCAGCCTCGCGGAACGGACCCCGCGCACCGAGGCCGACCCGGCCCGTCGCCGGAGCGCCGCGTCGGTCGTGCAGGGCGTGGTGATCGGGCTCGGCCTGGTGATGCTGCTCGGCGGCTTCGCGGTGCTCGCCCTCCAGTACCGGCCGTACAAGATCCCGACGGGTTCGATGAGCCCGACCCTGGCATCCGGCGACACCGTCCTGGCCCGCACCGGCGGGACGGTCGGGCGCGGGGACATCGTGGTCTTCCAGGACCCGGACTGGGGCGGCTCGACCCTGGTGAAGCGCGTGGTCGCGGTCGGCGGCGACACCGTCTCCGGCGACAAGGACGGGCGGATCACCGTCAACGGACACCGAGTGTCCGAGCCCTACCTCGCCCCGGTCCAGCTGGGCGCGGCCTCCTTCACGGTCACCGTGCCCGAGGGACGGCTGTTCCTGCTCGGCGACCAGCGGGAGAACTCCCTGGACTCGCGCAGCCACCTCGACGTGGCGTTCGGTTCGGTGCCGGTCTCCGGGGTGAAGGCGCGGGTCGAGGCGGTGATCCAGCCGCTGTCCCGGGCCGGGATGGAGCGGCGCACCCCGGCCTTCGACGAACTGGGCGCGCCGAACGCCCACCAGCCCGGCCCGCTGCTGCCCGCCGCCTGGACGTCGGCCAGCGGGGCGGTGCTGATCGTGGCCGCCTCCGTGGCGGGGTGGACGGTCTCGCTGGTCCGACGGCTGCGAGGGCGGCGCGAGGTCTCCTGAGCCCGTGGCCGGCGATGCGCCGGACCGGGCCCCCGTACTGGCCAGGAGGCGTGCCCAGCGCCTCAGGACGGAGCTGAACCAGGTGGCGGTCGAGCACCGCAGGGCCGTTCGCGTGCTGCTGCTGGACCCGGCCGGCCGGGTCCTGCTGCTGCGCGGGGCGGATCCGGCCGAGCCCGGGACCACCTGGTGGATCACGCCCGGCGGCGGCATCGAACCGGGCGAGAGCCCGGCGGAGGCGGCCCGGCGCGAGCTGGCCGAGGAGATCGGCCTGACGGACGTGGACTGGGGACCGCTGGTCGCGTACGGCACGGCGGAGTTCTCCTTCCGGGGCAGGGAGTACCGACAGGAGCAGTGGTTCCGGCTGGCCCGCACTACGCGGACCTCGGTGTCACTGACGGAGAGCGGAGCGGACGAGCACGCGCTGTTACTGACCGTTCGCTGGTGGACGGTGGGGGAGTTGAGGAGAACCGAGGAGACCGTCCACCCGCGCGGGCTGGCCGGGCTGGTGGAGCGGGTTCTGACCGATGGGCCGCCAGAACCACCAGTAAGGCTCTGAGCACGGGTCCGGTGGTCCACAATGGGGTGGACGTGACGAGTGAGGGGACGCTTGGAATGAGTGCCGAAGACCTCGAGAAGTACGAGACCGAGATGGAGCTCAAGCTCTACCGGGAGTACCGGGATGTCGTCGGCCTGTTCAAGTACGTGATCGAGACCGAACGGCGTTTCTACCTGACGAACGACTACGACCTCCAGGTGCACTCGGTGCAGGGCGAGGTGTTCTTCGAGGTGGCGATGGCGGATGCGTGGGTCTGGGACATGTACCGACCGGCCCGGTTCGTCCGGAAGGTCCGCGTGCTGACGTTCAAGGACGTGAACATCGAGGAACTGGCCAAGAGCGATCTGGAGCTTCCCTCGGACGATTCCGCGTTCGGGAACTGACCGCACCGCCGACGAGCGGCCGTTCCCCCGAGGGCCCGGTGCCCCGGCGGGAGCGGCACGGCCGACCGTGCCCTCCTGCCCGGACCGCCGCACCTCCGCGAGCCGCGGTGGTGCTCTGGGCACCGAGATTGACCGCGCGGGTCGAGCGGTGTCCAGCGCATTTTTCGATTCGTCGCTCGAACGGGTGACCTGAGTTATCCACAGGCCCGGGTTATCCACAGGCCCGGTGATTTCGCTGGCCCACCCCCGGCGCGTGACGGCAACCTTCCGGCCGGAGGTGATTGCCGTGCAGAATCCCAAGAAGTTCTCCACCAACGGCCTCGGACGCTACGGCGAGGAGGTCGCCGCCCGCCGGCTCGCGGAGGGCGGGCTGTGCATCCTGGAACGCAACTGGCGCTGCGCCGACGGAGAGCTCGACATCGTCGCGCTCGACGGGGACACCCTCGCGATCTGCGAGGTGAAGACCCGCTCCGAGCGGAGCTTCCAGCAGCCCGCCGAAGCCATCGACCAGACCAAGGCCGACCGACTGCGCCACCTCGCCGAACGGTGGCTCGTCGAACGCTGGCCGATCCACTTCTCCCGGCTCGTGCTCGCCGCCGAACAGGCCGGGGGAGTCGAACCACGACCCGACGTGGAGAGCGGCGGGCCGGCCCCGCCGCCGCCCGGCGGGGTCCGTATCGACCTGGTCGCCGTGGTCAACCCGCGTCGGGGCGCCGCTGCGGTCGAGCACCTGCGCGGGGCGGTCTGAATGGCCTTCGCCCGCACCTGCTCGGTCGCCCTGGTCGGAGTGGACGGCGTCGTGGTCGAGGTCCAGGCCGACCTCGAACCCGGACTCGCCGCGTTCAGCCTGGTGGGCCTCGCCGACAAGGCCCTCCTGGAAGCCCGTGACCGGGTGCGCGCTGCGGTCTCCAACAGCGGCGAGAAGTGGCCGCTGCGGAAACTCACCGTGGGCCTCACTCCGGCCTCCGTGCCCAAGAGCGGCAGCGGGTACGACCTGGCGGTGGCCTGCGCCGTCCTGGCCGCCGCCGAACGGCTCGACCCCGCGTCGATCGACGGCCTGCTGATCATCGGAGAGCTCGGCCTGGACGGCCGCGTGCGCCCGGTGCGCGGAGTCCTGCCCGCGGTACTGGCGGCGGCCGACGCCGGATACCGGCAGATCGTGGTCGCCGAACAGACCGCCGCCGAAGCGAGACTGGTGCCCGGGGTCTCCGTCCTGGGAGTGCGCAGTCTCCGCCAGCTCATCGCGGTCCTCACCAACGCCCCCGTCCCCGAAGAACCGCCCGACCCCTCCACCGGCCGCCCCGACTCCTCGTTCGCCGGACTGCTGCTGCCCGGCCTCGGCGTCCGCGACCTGGCCGCCGAACAGGCCGGCCGCCCCGACCTCGCCGACGTGGCCGGGCAGTACGAGGCACGCCAAGCCCTGGAGATCGCCGCCGCGGGCGGCCACCACCTCTACCTGAAGGGTCCGCCCGGAGCCGGCAAGACGATGCTGGCTGAACGGCTTCCCGCCCTGCTCCCACCGCTCACCCAGGCCGAAGCCCTCGAAGTGACCGCGATCCACTCCGTGGCCGGCCTGCTCCCGCCCGACCGCCCCCTGATCGCCACCCCGCCCTACTGCGCCCCGCACCACTCGACGACCATGCCCGCCATCGTCGGCGGCGGAACGGGCCTGCCCAGGCCCGGGGCCGTCTCCCTCGCCCACCGGGGCGTGCTGTTCCTCGACGAGGCACCCGAGTTCCCGGTCCGGGTCCTCGACGCGCTGCGCCAACCCCTGGAGTCGGGGGAGGTGATGATCGCCCGGGCCGCCGGCTCGATGCGACTACCCGCCCGTTTCCTGCTCTGCCTGGCCGCCAATCCCTGCCCCTGCGGCCGCTATTCCCTGAGAGGAGAAGGATGCGAATGCACACCCGTCATGGTCAACCGCTACCAAGCGCGGCTCTCCGGCCCGTTGCTGGACCGGGTCGACCTCCAGGTGCAGGTCGCCGGAGTCACCAAGGCCGAGCTGATGCAGCGAGGCGGAAAGGCCGAGAGCACGGCGACGGTCGCCGAACGCGTGCGGGAGGCCCGGGCCCGGGCCGCCGCTCGCCTCGCCGACACCCCGTGGCGGACCAACGCCGAAGTGCCCGGACACGAGCTGCGCACGCGCTGGCAACTCGCACCCGGTTCGCTGGCCGACGCCGAACGCGACCTCGACCGGGGCCTGCTCACCGCACGCGGCCTCGACCGCGTCCTGAAGGTGGCCTGGACGGTCTCCGACCTCGCCGGCCGGGACCGGCCGAACCGGAGCGACATCCAGACGGCGCTCACCCTCCGCACCGGCGTCCAGCGGATCGCCCGTCCGACGGACCGCAGGAGCGACCCGTCCTACCCCTACGCCGACTCGTCGGATGAGTTCTGACCACCGCTCACCTGACTCACCCACCGGAACGTCGACACCGCAGGAGACCGCCACCGACCGGCGGGCGCGCCGCACCGCCCGCCGCCGACGGCACCGCACCGCACCGCAGGAGGAACACCCATGACCGCACACCCCGCCCCCCGCCAAGCGCCCCACGGACACGCCGGCCGTCCCGCCGCTCCACGGGACGCGCCGCCCGCCGCCCGATCCGCACCCCCGTCCGTGCCGCGCGGTGCCCTCCGCCCGTTCGGCGCGGCGCACTCGGCCGGGAGCGGAGCCGATCCGTGCCGACCCTCGGGCGGTCCGGGAACAGCCGACCCGTCCAGCGGTTCCGGTCCGCCGGACCCGCCCGAGACCGCCCACCCGTCCGGCACCCACTCGGCGTGCGACGGGGGCCAACGACTCCGGTACCCGCCGCGCTGCGCCGGGCCGCCCTCGGCGCACCGCTCGCACCACGGGCCGCCGGACCCGGCGGCCGCGCCGAGGGCGGGCGGCCAAGGCGCGGCGGATCCGGCACCCATGGGCTGGGCGGATACGGACCGGCCGACCCCGACCCAGCCCAGTGCGACCGGGGGCGCGGACGCCGACCGCGCCGACCGCGCCGTCCGCGCCGGGGCGGCGCGCGGCGAACCGCGCGTCATCCGGCCCACGGCCTGGGCCGCGCCGGTGGCCCCGCCCGACCCGCCCGAGCCCGAGCGGGTCTCACGGGCGGCGCTCACCAGACTGATCGAGCCGGGCGACGCCGCGATCGGCCGGGCCGTTCAACGGCTCGGCGCGGTGAGGCTGGTGCAGGGGTTCTACGAAGGAGCCCCCGCGGAGCGGCTGGGGCTCGGCGCCGACCGGATCGCCGCGTACCAGGAGAGGCTGCGGAAGTTCAACCCGGCCGCCGACCTGGAACGCATCGCCAAGCTCGGTGGGAAGTTCATCATTCCGGGCGACAGCGAATGGCCCTCCCAGCTCGACGACCTCGGCGACAGCCGCCCGGTCGGGCTGTGGGTCCGCGGCCTGCCCGCGCGGCGGCTGCCGTCGCTGCGCCTGCTCGCCCTGCGGTCGGTGGCCGTCGTGGGATCGCGGGCCTGCACCGCGTACGGGCGGCACGTCGCCGGCCAGCTCGGCTCCGAACTGGCCGAACGGGGCTGGGTGGTGGTGTCCGGCGCGGCCTACGGAGTGGACACCGCCGCGCACCTCGGGGCGCTGGCGGTCAACGGGATGACGATCGCCGTGCTCGCCAGCGGGGTCGACATCTGCTACCCGCGCGGGAACGAGGCGCTGATCGAGCGGATCGGACGCGACGGGCTGCTGGTGAGCGAGCTGGCGCTCGGGATGAACCCGACCAGGTTCAGGTTCGTGCTGCGGAACCGGGTGATAGCGGCGCTCACCCGCGGCACCGTGGTGGTCGAGGCCGCACCGCGCAGCGGCGCGCTCAGCACCGCGCGGCGGGCGTTGGACCTCAATCGGCACACCATGGGCGTCCCGGGCCCGATCACCTCCGAACTCTCGGCCGGCGTCCACGCGTTGATCCGGAAGGGGGCGGCCAGCATGGTCACCAGCGGTGCCGAGGTCGGCGAACTGATCGGTGCGATCGGCGCCGACCTGGCCCCGGAGCGGGTCGGCCCGATGCTGCCGAGGGACGCCTTGGAGCCGCCGGTGGCCCGCGTCCTGGAAGCGGTGCCGGCGAGTGCGGACGGCGCGCCGGTACAGCGACTCGCCCACTACGCGGCGCTCTCCGAGGCGGCGACCGTCCAACACCTCCACGAGCTGAGTTCGCTCGGTTTCGTCGAGCGACACGGAGCGCATTGGAGGTTGGTGCGTCGCAAGTGATCGGACCCGGGCGGAGCCGGACAGGATGAGGGGTTCTGAAGGGGTGAAACGGTCAACGGGAGGTGCTGCGAGGCGAGTTGAGGGACGATGGTGGACCGGCCGACTAGGCCGGGAGGCCGCGTGGAGCGCCCGGGTCCGGGCCGTGTGGTGGTGTCGCGAGGTCCGTGCCGGTCGGCGGCCCGGCCGGGGGAGGTCACCCCTGGGCGGGTCGGACGGTCCGACCGCGACGCGCCGGTGTCGCCCTTTGCCGCCACCGGATCGGGCGACGCCCGAGTGGCGGTAGCGCTGTGCAGCGACTCGGTCACGCTACGCTCGCTCATGGCGTCCCTATCAGCACATGACTCGGCAGAACGGCGCAGACCAACGCATGCCCACTCACATTCCCGGACACAGGGTGACCGGTGACGGTCGGTCCCCGGACGGGACGGGGGCCGAGACCCACAACGCCGCGGAACTGCGGGCCAGGTCCGCGGGAGTCGTGGGAATGACGAGGCCGGGCACCGCCCCGGCCGCGGCCCCGCAGCCCCAGGTCCGTCCAGTCCCGCCCTCCCCCCTCCCGCGCCCACCGGCCCTGCCCGGGCCCGCGCCCCGGCCGACCCCGGCACCCCCGTCGACCGACCGCGCCGGACAGGTGCTGCCCTGCCCGCAGGCGGCACCGCCCGGCGTGGTCGCCAACCCGCACCCACGCGGCGGAGCGGACAACGGTGCCGACGTCGGCGCCACTGCGGGGAAGAGCGCGATCGCGGGAGCGGGCGCGGGGGTCAAGCCGGGCGGTCGGAGCGGTACGGGAGGCTCGGGCCGAGCCGCCGGCGTCAGCGAGCGGGGCGTCGGCGGGCAGGGTGTCGGCGAGCGGGGTGTTGACGGGCAGCGGTCCGAGTCGGTGGCCCCGGCGGTGCCCCCGGCCGGGCGGTCGGGGCGCGGTCAGGCCAAGCGGGGAACGCGGGCGAAGGCGAAGGAGCCGTCCGCCCGGAGCACCCAGGTCCGCCGCCAAGCGGGCGGGCCGCCGCCCGCGCGCTCGTCCGAACTCCCGGGCCGGGGAGCGGCCGAGAGCCCGGGCGGCACCCAGGGCACGCCGCCACCACCGGTGCCGCGCCCCGCGCCCGCGCCTGGTTCTGCGTCCGCGTCGGCACCCGCGCCGCTCGCGGTGCCGCGTCCCGGGCCGGGGGTGACGACGACCGACGCGGTGGCTCCGGCCGTGCCCGTGCCCGGTGCCGGACCGACGGGGACGGCCGGGGCGACGGTGCCCGTGCCGGCGGCGGCGCCCGGGGCGGGGGAGGGGGCGAAGGGGGCCGACCAGTCGGCGCTGCAGGCACTGTGGCGCTCGTACAAGGAGAGCGGTGACCACGGGCTGCGGGACCAGCTGATCCTGCACTACTCGCCGTTGGTGAAGTACGTGGCGGGTCGGGTCGGGGTCGGACTGCCCGCGAACGTGGAACAGGCGGACTTCGTGTCCTCCGGGGTCTTCGGGCTGATCGACGCCATCGAGAAGTTCGACATCGACCGGGCGATCAAGTTCGAGACCTACGCGATCAGCCGGATCCGCGGGGCGATCATCGACGAACTGCGGGCGCTGGACTGGATCCCCAGGTCGGTCCGGCAGAAGGCCAAGGCGGTCGAGCGGGCCTACGCCACGCTGGAGGCCCGGCTGCGGCGCACCCCGCACGATCCCGAGGTGGCGGCGGAGATGGGCATCTCGACCGACGACCTGCACACCATTTTCAGCCAGTTGTCGCTGGCCAACGTGGTGGCGCTCGACGAGCTGCTGCACTCCGCGGGCGAGGGCGGGGACCGGCTCACCCTGAGGGAGACGCTGCCGGACAGCGGCGCGGACAACCCGGTCGAGATCGCCGAGGACCGCGAGCTGCGGCGGCTGCTCGCCTCCGCGGTCAACACCCTGCCCGAGCGGGAGAAGACCGTGGTGACGCTCTACTACTACGAAGGCCTGACCCTGGCGGAGATCGGCCAGGTGCTCGGGGTGACGGAGAGCCGGGTCAGTCAGATCCACACCAAGTCGGTGCTGCAGCTGCGGGCGAAGATGTCCGACGCCCGCTGAGCCGCGCCCGGCGGTCGGTGCGTGGTGGCCGGTGGGAGCGGGATGTCGTGTCCAGCGGCCGTCGGCGTCCGTACAGTTGGGGCGTGCCGAAAATCCGGGCGGCCACGGTGGCCGAGCATCGACAGTTGCAGCGGGCAGCGCTGCTGGACGCCGCGCGCGTCCTGTTGGCGGAAGGCGGCCGGGAGGCGCTGGGCTTCGGCGCGCTCGCGGCGCGCGCCGGCCTGGCCAGGTCCTCGGTGTACGAGTACTTCCGCTCCAAGTCCGAACTGGTGGAAGCGCTCTGCACGGTCGACCTCCCACTCTGGGCCGCCGAGGTCGAGGCCGGCATGGCGGTCCGCGACAGCGCGGCCGAGCGGGTCGAGGCGTACGTCCGAGGCCAGGTGGCGCTGGCCACCGACCCGGTGCACCGGGCCGTGGTGGCCGTCGCCGAGTACGAACTCGACGACGCCGCGCGGGGCAGGATCCGGGCGGCGCACGCCGGGCTGACCGCGATGGTGGTGAGCACCCTGGAAGAGCTCGGCCACGACCGGCCGGGCGTCGCGGCCGTGCTGCTCCAGGGCGTGGTGGAGGCGGCGGTCCGCCAGACCGAGCGGGTCCGCGGCGAGGACGCCGCCTCGACCGAAGCCGTCCGGGAGATCGCGGACGCCGCGGTGCGCTTCGCCCTCGACGGCCTGCGCCCGGTCGACCCGCCCGCCGCCCCCGCGGTGGCGCGCGGGCCGGAGCCGGAAGGGCCCGCCGGGAGCTGAACCGCCCGTCAGCGCGGGGGCAGCAGCGGAGGAAGCGGCAGCAGCCGGGCCCGGCCGGAGCCGAGCAGGGCGAGCGGGTCCAGGTAGCGGTCGCCGCGCAGCAGCCCCCAGTGCAGGCAGGCGGTCGGGCAGTGGCCGGGGTCCGCGGTCACCACGCCGATCGGATCGCCCGCCGCGACGGCCGCGCCGACCGGCGCGGAGCCCGCCACCGGCAGGTACGTGGCCCGCAGCGGGGGAGCGCCCAACCCGGGGTGGGCCACCACGACCACCGGCCGTCCGGCCACCCGCCCCGCGAAGGTCACCACGCCGGGCGCCGCCGCCCGCACCACCGTGCCCGGCGCGGCCGCCAGGTCCACCCCCCGGTGCCCCGCGGCCCAGCGGGCCGGCGGCGGCTCGAACCGCCGCAGCACCCCCGACCGCCCGCCCACCGGCCACGCCCGCCCCCGGGCCGCCCCCGCGGTGGGAGGCCCCGCCGCCAACGGCTCCGTCACGAGCGGCCCCGCGACGGGCGTCCGCACCGCACCCGCCCCGGCCACCCCCACCGCCGCCTCCGCCACCCCCGTCGCTCCCACGCCCCCGCCCGACGGCAGCAGCGCCACCCCCTGCACCAGCGCCAGTACCAGCGCGCGCACCGACGTCCGCATCCCCCGCACCTCCGCTCCCGCTCCACCGCTGGCCCGGCGCCCCGCGCACCGGGCGCGCCGCCGCCCCCAGGGTGGCCCCGGCGGGGCGCGCCGCGTGCGGACAGCGCGGGGGCTGTGGACAAACCGGGGGGTGTGGACAACCGCCGTCCCCCGAAGGAGTGAACGGCCGGCGGCGGGCCGTCCGGGGAGGTGCCGGAGCGGTGGCGAAGCGGTGCCGGCGCGGCATCGCCGCAGGGCCGGGAGGACGCCGTACGCGCTGTCGGCGCGGGTGGCGGGCACGCCGGGAGTCGCCCGCCGCTCGGGCCTTCCCGTACACTTCACACGCGACCCGGTCTGCCGGGTCGACTTCGCACGCCCCGCCACCGGCGGTCCGACCCCTTCGGGGAGCGGTCGCGACGGTGCGAGTGCCGCTCGGTCCGCCGAGCCTGCCGAGGCCGCAAGCCTCGCGCAGGCCGAGCGGCTTGGCACGTCGGGGCGTCAGGCGTGACGGTCGCCCGACCGGCACGGACAAACCGAGTACCCCGGCACCCCCCAAGGCCTGAACGGTCGAACGGCGCGCCGGGCAACACACGAGGAGCACGGCACATGGCCGTCGTCACGATGCGGGAGCTGCTGGAGAGCGGCGTCCACTTCGGTCACCAGACCCGTCGTTGGAACCCGAAGATGAAGCGCTTCATCTTCACGGAGCGCAACGGCATCTACATCATCGACCTCCTGCAGTCGCTGAACTACATCGACCGCGCCTTCGAGTTCGTCAAGGAGACCGTTGCCCACGGCGGCAGCGTCCTCTTCGTCGGCACCAAGAAGCAGGCCCAGGAGGCCATCGCCGAGCAGGCGACCCGCGTGGGCATGCCGTACGTCAACCAGCGCTGGCTGGGCGGCATGCTGACCAACTTCTCGACCGTCTACAAGCGTCTGCAGCGCCTCAAGGAGCTCGGCGAGATCGACTTCACGGATGTGGCCGGTTCCGGCCTCACCAAGAAGGAGCTCCTGGTCCTCCAGCGTGAGTACGACAAGCTGGAGAAGACCCTCGGCGGTATCCGCGACATGCAGCGCGTGCCCAGCGCCGTCTGGATCGTGGACACCAAGAAGGAGCACATCGCGGTCGGCGAGGCCCGGAAGCTCAACATCCCGGTCGTCGCCATCCTCGACACCAACTGCGACCCGGACGAGGTCGACTACAAGATCCCGGGCAACGACGACGCCATCCGCTCGGTCACCCTGCTGACCCGCGTGATCGCCGACGCCGTCGCCGAGGGCCTGAAGTCCCGCGCCGGTGTCGCCAAGGGCGACGCCAAGGCCGAGCCGGGCGCCGACCAGCCGCTGGCCGCCTGGGAGAAGGAGATCCTCGAGGGCGAGAAGGCCGCTGAGGCCCCCGCCGCCGCTGAGGCCCCCGCCGCCGAGGCCGTCACCGAGGCTCCGGCCGAGGCCGCCGCCGAGGCTGTCGAGGCCCCGGCCGACGAGGCTCCGGCCGCCGAGGCCGAGCAGGCCTGACGCAGCACCAGGGTGAGGGGCACCGGCCGGGCTGAGCCGGTGGGTGCCCCTCTCTCCCGTGCCGGGGGTCCGCACCCCGGATCCCGGCACTTTCCCACGCAGACACGCGAGACGTGAGAAGAGATCACAACCATGGCGAACTTCACCGCCGCGGACGTCAAGAAGCTCCGTGAGCTCACCGGCGCCGGCATGATGGACTGCAAGAAGGCCCTGGACGAGGCCGAGGGCGACGTCCAGAAGGCCGTCGAGCTCCTGCGCATCAAGGGCCAGAAGGGCGTTGCCAAGCGCGAGGGCCGCGACGCCTCCAACGGCGCCGTCGCCGCGCTGATCGCCGAGGACAAGAAGTCCGGCGTCCTGGTCGAGCTGAACTGCGAGACCGACTTCGTCGCCAAGGGCGGCAAGTTCGTCGAGGTCGCCGACGCGATCGCCGCGCACGTCGCCGCCACCTCCCCGGCCGACCTGGACGCCGCCCTGGCCTCCGAGATCAACCCGGGCCAGACCGTCCAGCAGTTCGTGGACGAGGCCAACGCCACCCTCGGCGAGAAGATCGTCTTCCGCCGCTTCGCGCAGTTCGACAACGACGGCTTCGTCGGCGTCTACCTGCACAAGTCGGACCCGGACCTGCCGCCGACCATCGGCGTCCTGGTCGAGCTCGACCAGGAGAACGCGGAGACCGCCAAGGACGTCGCGCAGCACATCGCCGCCTTCGCGCCGAAATACCTCTCCCGCGAGGAGATCCCGGCCGAGGAGCTGGAGAACGAGCGCCGCGTCGCCGAGGCCACCGCTCGCGAGGAGGGCAAGCCCGAGGCCGCCCTGCCGAAGATCGTCGAGGGTCGGGTCACCGGCTTCGTCAAGGAGAACGCCGTCCTGGAGCAGGCGTTCGCCAAGGACAACAAGAAGACCGTCGCCAAGGTCCTCGACGAGGCCGGCGTCACCCTCAAGCGCTTCGTCCGCTTCCGCGTCGGCGCCTGAGACCCGTTCCCCGCGGTCCGTCCCGCCTTCCCGGCCCCGCGCCGGACATAAGGTAGGAGGGACCGCCCCGTCCGCGAGGACGGCGGAGCGCGCCGACCCAGCCCTCCAGCACCCCCAGGGGGCGGCGTCGGCACCATGAACGACGAGGAGGCCATTGCCGTGCAGGAGACCGTACCGGTTCCCGCGGCAGTGGCCTCCTCTCGTGTAAGCGGCGCCGGGTCCGCACACCCGGCCCCGTGAACAGCACTTTGCAGATCTGCTGACCAGCAGGCGGAGAAGGAGAAAGTCCATGCAGGAGACGCAGGAGACCGCGCCGGGCGGTGCACGCCGCCGGGTACTGCTCAAGCTGTCCGGCGAGGCGTTCGCCGGCGGAGGCGGCCTCGGCGTCGACCCGGACGTGGTGCACGCCATCGCCCGCGAGATCGCCACGGTGGTCCGTTCCGGCACCGAGGTCGCGGTCGTCATCGGCGGCGGCAACTTCTTCCGCGGCGCGGAACTGCAGCAGCGCGGCATGGACCGGGCCCGCTCCGACTACATGGGCATGCTCGGCACCGTGATGAACTGCCTGGCGCTCCAGGACTTCCTGATCAAGGAGGGCATGGAGACCCGGGTGCAGACCGCCATCACCATGGGCCAGGTCGCCGAGCCGTACCTGCCGCTGCGCGCCATCCGGCACCTGGAGAAGGGCCGCGTGGTGATCTTCGGCGCCGGCATGGGCATGCCCTACTTCTCCACCGACACCACCGCCGTGCAGCGCGCCCTGGAGATCCACGCCGACGTCCTGCTGATGGGCAAGAACGGCGTCGACGGCGTGTACGACTCCGACCCGCGCACCAACCCCGCCGCGGTCCGGTTCGACGCGCTGGACTACACCGAGGTGATCTCCCGCGACCTCAAGGTCGCCGACCTCACCGCGATCACCCTGTGCAAGGACAACGGGCTGCCCATCCTGGTCTTCGAGCTGCTGGCCGAGGGCAATATCGCCCGCGCGGTCAAGGGTGAGAAGATCGGCACACTCATCAGCGAGGACTCCGCCCGGGCCTAGTCGCCGGCGGCCCTGAGCAGCACCAGCCGTCCGGAGCACCGGGACGGGACAACAGCAGATGAACCGGACAGGGAGCACACAGTGATCGATGAGACCCTCCTCGAAGCCGAGGAGAAGATGGAGAAGGCCGTCGGCGTCGCCAAGGACGACCTCGC
Source organism: Kitasatospora sp. NPDC015121 (assembly GCF_055562955.1). Taxonomy (NCBI): domain Bacteria; kingdom Bacillati; phylum Actinomycetota; class Actinomycetes; order Kitasatosporales; family Streptomycetaceae; genus Kitasatospora; species Kitasatospora sp. NPDC015121. Next base: position 18,970 of record NZ_JBVHEH010000029.1, on the reverse strand, counting down.
GGCCATCCGCACCGGGCGCGCGCACCCGGCGATGTTCGCCAAGATCGTCGCGGAGTACTACGGTGCCCTGACGCCGATCAACCAGCTGGCCTCGTTCTCCGTGCCGGAGCCGCGGATGGCCATGGTCACCCCGTTCGACAAGACGGCGCTGAAGGCCATCGAGACCGCGATCCGCGACTCGGACCTCGGCGTCAACCCGTCGAACGACGGCTCCGTCATCCGGGTGGTGCTGCCGCAGCTCACCGAGGAGCGCCGCCGCGAGTACATCAAGCAGGCCCGCGGCAAGGGCGAGGACGCCAAGGTCTCGGTCCGCTCGATCCGCCGCAAGGCCAAGGACGCGATCGACAAGCTGGTCAAGGACAAGGAGATCGGCGAGGACGACGGCCGCCGCGGCGAGAAGGAGCTCGACGACCTGACCGCCAAGTTCGTGGCGCAGATCGACGAGCTGCTCAAGCACAAGGAAGCCGAACTGCTGGAGGTCTGACCCGGACCCCGCCCGCAGCGCCCCGGACCGGCGGCCCGACCGCCCGGCCCGGGGCGCGGCTCCACCCGGGCCCGAACCCGCCGCTGCGGCCGGCTCGGTGCCCGGCGGCCCGACCCGGCCGACCCCAAACGGGTCACGCGCGGCGGCCCCCGGCATGGCGAGGGGGCGGCGCGGCACAGACTCAGTTCATGCCCCCCGCCCAGGAGACCCCCGTGGCCCAGACCGACCAGCAGCCCCGCAAGCCGCGCGGCGGCCGCAACCTGCCCGCCGCGATAGGCGTGGGCGTCGGACTCGGGGCGGTGGTCGCGGCCTCGCTGTTCGTGGTCAAGGCGGTCTTCATGGTGGTCGTCGCGGCCGCCGTGGCGGTCGGCATCCGGGAGCTCACCAGCCGCCTCGCCGAGCGCAAGGACGTCCACGTCCCGCAGGTCCCGCTGCTGGTCGGCGGCGTCGGCATGGTCGTCACCGGCTACTTCGAGGGCGGCCAGTGGGCCGCCGCGATCCTCGCCGTGACCGGCCTGGCGATGATGGTCGCCCGGATGGCCACCCCGCCCGAGAACTACCTGCGCGACATAACGGCCGGCGTCTTCACCGCCTTCTACGTGCCGTTCCTCGCCACCTTCGTCGCGCTGATGCTGGCCGCGGACGACGGCGCCTGGCGGATCCTGCTGTTCCTGGTCGTCACGATCTGCTCGGACACCGGTGCGTACGCCGTCGGCTACAAGTTCGGCCGCACCAAGCTCGCGCCGACGATCAGCCCCGGCAAGACCCGCGAGGGCCTGGCCGGCGGCATCGGCCTGTCGATGATCGCCGGCGCGCTGCTGATGCACTTCCTGATCGACGGCGGCACCTGGTGGCAGGGCCTGGTCCTGGGCGGCTGCGCGGCGGTCACCGCGACCCTCGGCGACCTCGCCGAGTCGATGATCAAGCGCGACCTCGGCATCAAGGACATGGGCACCCTGCTCCCCGGCCACGGCGGCATCATGGACCGGCTGGACTCCCTGCTGCCCACCGCCCCCGTGGTCTGGCTGCTGCTCGCGGTCTTCGTCGGCGGCTGAGCCGCCCGGAGCCCGTCCGGAGCCCGTCCGGCGTGCGAACGGCCCCCGCGACGCCACCGCGTCCGGGGGCCGTTCGGCATCTGCGACACTGGAACAACCATGCCTAAGCCCGGAGAACTGACCTTTGTCGCGCCGCGCGGCGCCAAGCCCCCGCGACACCTCGCCGACCTCAGCCCTGCCGAGCGCAAGGAGGCCGTCGCCGAGCTGGGCGAACAGCCGTTCCGCGCGAAGCAGCTGTCGAACCACTACTTCGGGCGGATGTCGGCCGACCCGGAGAGCTGGACGGACATCCCGGCGGCCAGCCGGACGAAGCTGACCGAGGCGCTGCTGCCCGAGCTGATGTCCGTGGTGCGGCACGTCTCCTGCGACGACGACGCCACCCGCAAGACGCTGTGGCGGCTGTTCGACGGCACGCTGGTCGAGTCGGTGCTGATGCGCTACCCGGACCGCGTCACGATGTGCATCAGCTCGCAGGCCGGCTGCGGCATGAACTGCCCGTTCTGCGCGACCGGCCAGGCCGGGCTGACCCGGAACCTGTCCACCGCGGAGATCGTCGAGCAGATCGCGTCCGGCATGCGCGACCTCAAGTCCGGGGCGGTCCCCGGCGGCGAGGCCCGGCTGTCGAACGTGGTGTTCATGGGCATGGGCGAGCCGCTGGCCAACTACAACCGGGTGCTGTCGGCGATCCGCCGCCTGACCGACCCGTCGCCGGACGGTTTCGGCCTCTCCCAGCGCGGCATCACCGTCTCCACCGTCGGCCTGGTCCCGGCCATGCACCGCTTCGCCGACGAGGGCCTGAGCTGCCGCCTGGCGCTGTCGCTGCACGCCCCCGACGACGAGCTGCGCGACGAGCTGGTGCCGGTCAACACCCGCTGGAAGGTCGACGAGGTGCTGGACGCCGCGTGGAACTACGCGGAGAAGTCCGGCCGCCGGGTGTCCATCGAGTACGCGCTGATCAAGGACATCAACGACCAGGCGTGGCGGGCCGACCTGCTCGGCCGGCTGATCAGGAACCGCCGGGTGCACGTGAACCTGATCCCGCTCAACCCGACTCCGGGTTCGAAGTGGACGGCCTCCCGGCCGGAGGACGAGCGCGAGTTCGTCCGCCGCCTGCAGGCCCACGGCGTGCCGACCACCGTCCGCGACACCCGCGGCCAGGAGATCGACGGCGCCTGCGGCCAGCTGGCCGCCGCGGGCTGACGGAGAGCGGCGGAGGGGCCCGGGAGGACGCGTTCCTCCCGGGCCCCTCCGCGTCCGCGGCGGCGGGCTACCGCAGCGGGCAGAGCAGCACCGTCAGCCCGCCGGTCAGCAGCAGGACGCCACCCGCGGCGAGGGTGCGCAGCGCGGCGGTGCCGGTGAGCAGGGCGGGCGGGGTGCCCAGGCGGTCGAGCGCGTCCAGGGCGGGGCGGCGGTCGGCGCGCAGTTCGTGCAGACGGGCGGCGAGGGCGGCGACCGCGCAGGCGAGGACGAGCAGGCCCTCGACCAGGTTGAGGACGGGCACGCCGGCGCCGGTGCGGGCCCAGCCCCGCCAGGCGACCAGCAGCAGCGCGACGACTGCGGTGAGCACGGCCAGCGGGGCGCCGAGCCGACGGGCCTGGGCGGTGAGCGTCCGGCCGGCCAGCAGGCGCAGCGGCTCGGGCCGGCGCAGGGCGAGCAGTCGGCCGGCCAGGGCGAGCAGCGGGCCGGTCCACAGGGCGAGCGCGAACGCGGCGAGGACCCAGCCGGTGAGCAGGGCGGGGCTGGTGGCGAGGAGTCCGCCGGGGAGGGCCAGGGTGCGTTCGGCGTCGGTGGCGTCGGGGCGCAGCCCGTACAGTTCGAGGCCGACGCCGACCAGCAGGACGGGGGCGGGCAGCAGCAGCCGCCGGGCGCCGTAGTGGTGGCGGGCGGGCTCGACGGGGTGGCCCGGGAGGCCCTCGGGGAAGCGGATCGCGGCGGCCGCGCAGACGCCGGCGACCAGCGGGAGGACCGCGAGCAGGGCGACCGGCGCGGCGGCGGGCAGCGGGACGCCCATGCCGATGTCGGGGGCGAGCCCCGGGCCGGCGATGTCGTTGCGCAGGATCAGGAACAGCAGCAGGGTCAGCGCCGAGCCGAGCGCGCAGGCCAGCGCGGTCTCGCCGGCCACCAGCAGCCGGATCCGGGCCGGTCCGGCGCCGGCCGCGGTCAGGCCGGTGACGCGTTCGGGGTGCTGGGCGGGGACGGCGCGGGCGGCGACGGCGGCGAACCAGCCGACGGCGGCGAGCGGCGGCAGGCACCACAGCAGCCGTTCCAGGTTGCCGCCGGTGCCGTGCAGGGCGCGGCCGAGCGCGCGCAGCAGGAAGGCGGCGACCACGGCGGCGGCGGTCGCGGTGAGCAGCCAGCGGGCGAGGTCGAGGGCGCGGTAGCCGCGGGCGAGCCTGAGGTAGTACACGGCGGCCCCCTCAGTTCCCGGCGGCGACGGCGGCGGGTTCGCCGGCCGCGATCCGGCCGTCGACCAGTTGGACGGTGCGGTCGGCGAACCGGGCGAGCGCCGGGTCGTGGGTGGCCAGGACGAGGGTGAGCCGGTGCGAGCGGGCGGCGCTGGCCAGTATCCGCAGGACCTGCTCGCGGTCGTCGCGGTGCAGCGGCGCGGTGGGGTCGTCGGCGAAGACCACCGGCGGCTCGGCGGCGAGGGCGCGGGCGACGGCGATCCGCTGGCGCAGGTCCTGCCGCAGGTCGGCCGGGCGGAGCTTGGCGAGGTCGGCGACGTCGAGCCGCTCCAGCCAGTCGCCGGCGGCCCGGTGGGCGGCCCGGTGGCCGGCGCCGGCCAGCAGCAGCGGGAGGGCGACGTTCTCGCGGGCCGTCAGTTCCGGGACGAGCTGCGGCTCGGGGCCGACGTAGCCGAAGCGCTCGCGGCGGAGCTTCTCGCGCCCGGAGCGGCCGAGGGTGTGCACGGGGGCGCTGTGGAACCAGACCTCGCCCTCGTCGACCGGGAGCTGCGCGGAGAGGCAGCCCAGCAGGGTGGACTTGCCGGAACCGCGCGGGCCGGTGACGGCGAGCATCTCGCCCTCCCGGACGCCCAGCGAGACGCCGCGCAGGGCGGGGGTGCCGTGGTGGGACTTGACGATCCCTCGGGCCCAGAGCACGTCGTTGTCGGGCGGGGCCGCTGACATGAGATCCATCCAGGTGCCGACGGGGATATGACAGTCGTCAGATTAGAACGATCGGGCGGCGGCGCGGGTGCGCCGCACTGCTCCGAACTCCTCCGAACAGGGAGGAATCACCCCGAAAGCGGCGTGTTGCCCCGCAGATTGACCCTGCCGGCTCCGTCCGCGAACGCCCGGATCCGCCCGGGAACGCCGAAGGGCGGTCCCGGCGGTGAGGTGCCGGGGCCGCCCTTCGGTGGAGGGTGGGGAAGGAGGATCAGATCTTCTGCCACGCGTCGGAGAGGCTGGTCCGCAGGATCTGCTCGATCTCGTCGAAGGTCGACTGGTCGGAGATCAGCGGCGGGGCCAGCTGGACGACCGGGTCGCCGCGGTCGTCGGCGCGGCAGTACAGGCCGTTGTCGAACAGGGCCTTGGACAGGAAGCCGTACAGGACGCGCTCGACCTCGTCGTCGTTGAACGACTCCTTGGTGACCTTGTCCTTGACGAGCTCGATGCCGTAGAAGTACCCGTTGCCGCGGACGTCGCCGACGATCGGCAGGTCGCGCAGCTTGTTCAGGGTGGCCAGGAACTTCGACTCGTTGTCGAGGACGTGCTGGTTCAGGCCCTCGCGCTCGAAGATGTCGAGGTTGGCCAGCGCCACCGCGGAGGACACCGGGTGGCCGCCGAAGGTGTAGCCGTGCAGGAAGGTGTTGTCGCCCTTGTAGAACGGCTCGGCGATGCGGTCCGAGATGATCGTGGCGCCGATCGGGGAGTAGCCCGAGGTCATGCCCTTGGCGCAGGTGATCATGTCCGGCACGTAGCCGAACTTGTCGGCGCCGAACATGGTGCCCAGGCGGCCGAAGGCGCAGATGACCTCGTCCGAGACCAGCAGCACGTCGTGGCGGTCGCAGATCTCGCGCAGGCGCTGGAAGTACCCGGGCGGCGGCGGGAAGCAGCCGCCGGCGTTCTGCACCGGCTCGACGAAGACGGCGGCGACGGTCTCGGGGCCCTCGAAGAGGATGGCCTGCTCGATCTCGTCGGCGGCCCAGCGGCCGTAGGCCTCCGGGTCGACCGTGCCGTCGGGGCCGGCCAGGAAGGCCGGAGCGCGGTAGATGTTGGTGTTCGGGGCCTTGTGGGTGCCCGGCACCAGCGGCTCGAACGGGGCCTTCAGGCCCGGCAGGCCGGTGATCGACAGCGCGCCCTGCGGGGTGCCGTGGTAGGCGACGGCGCGCGAGATGACCTTGTACTTGGTCGGCTTGCCGGTCAGCTTGAAGTACTGCTTGGCCAGCTTCCACGCGGTCTCGACGGCCTCGCCGCCACCGGTGGAGAAGAACACCTTGTTCAGGTCGCCCGGGGCGTAGTTCGCCAGGCGCTCGGCCAGCTCGACGGCCTTCGGGTGGGCGTAGCTCCACACCGGGAAGAAGGCGAGCTCCTTGGCCTGCTTGGCGGCGGCCTCGGCGAGCTCCTCGCGGCCGTGGCCCGCCTGCACCACGAACAGGCCGGCCAGGCCGTCGAGGTACTTGCGGCCCTTGTCGTCCCAGACGTAGGTGCCCTCGCCCTTGACGATCGTCGGCACGGGGGAGTTCTCGTACGACGACATGCGGGTGAAGTGCATCCACAGGTGGTCGTAGGCGGTCTTGGAAAGGTCCTTCTGGGCCGGGTCGGCTGTCATCGGGTGCCCCAGGTGTAGGTCTGTTTCCGGAGCTTCAGGTAAACGAAGCTCTCGGTGCTCCGCACGCCGGGAAGCGAGCGGATGCGCTTGTTGATCAGTTCGAGAAGGTGCTCGTCGTCCTCGCACACCAGCTCGGCGAGGAGGTCGAACGAACCCGCGGTGCACACCACGTAGTCGACCTCGTCGAAGGCGGCCAGCGCGTCGGCGACCGGCTCGATGTCGCCCTCCACCCGGATCCCCACCATCGCCTGGCGGGTGAACCCGACGGTGAGCGGGTCGGTCACGGCGACGATCTGCATCACGCCCTGGTCGAGCAGCTTCTGGACGCGCTGCCGGACGGCCGCCTCGGACAGGCCCACGGCCTTGCCGATGGCGGCGTACGGACGGCGCCCGTCCTCCTGGAGCTGCTCGATGATCGCCTTGGAGGCGGCGTCGAGGGGAACGCTGGCGTTCCGGTCGCGGTTGGCCACGCCGCCACTGTGCCCGACCGGCCGCCGAATCGCAAGCGGCGGTGCTGCTGATTTCGTCGCCGATCCGAATATCGGGAACGGAAAGCGTGGTGCTTCACGCGGCCGTCTGTCGATAAGGGCAGTGGCATGGGTACGCTGGCCACGTACACGCGCGAGCCTGCACACCGCCGATCGTGGCTTGTCGCTGACATGCCGTGGCGGCCCGGACCCGGGAGTAACCTGGCGCCCGGAGCTGCAACGTCGCAGGCCCAGACCGAGGAGAGACCGTGAGCGAGCTTCGTACGCTGCGCAACTACATCAACGGCGAGTTCGTCGACGCGGCGGACGGCCGCACGCTCGACGTCGTCGACCCGACCACGGGCGAGGTCTACGCGACCTCCCCGCTCTCCGGCGCGGCCGACGTGGACGCCGCGATGGCCGCCGCGGCCGCCGCCTTCCCGGTCTGGCGGGACTCCACCCCGTCCACCCGGCAGAAGCTGCTGCTCAAGGTCGCCGACGCGGTCGAGGCCCGGGCCGACGAGATCGTCGACGCCGAGGTGCGCAACACCGGCAAGCCGCGCGCGCTGACCCTCTCCGAGGAGATCGGCCCGATGGTCGACCAGCTGCGCTTCTTCGCCGGCGCCGCCCGCCTGCTGGAGGGCAAGGCCGCGGGCGAGTACATGGACGGGATGACCTCGATCGTCCGCCGCGAGCCGGTCGGCGTCTGCGCGCAGGTCGCGCCGTGGAACTACCCGATGATGATGGCGGTGTGGAAGTTCGCCCCGGCGATCGCGGCCGGCAACGCCGTGGTGCTCAAGCCGTCCGACACCACCCCCGCCTCCACCGTGCTGCTGGCCGAGATCATCGGCGGCGTGCTGAAGGACCTCGACCTGCCGGCCGGCGTCTTCAACGTGATCTGCGGCGACCGCGAGACCGGCCGCCTGATGGTCGAGCACCGCACCCCGGCGATGGCCTCCATCACCGGATCGGTCCGGGCCGGCATGCAGGTCGCCGAGTCCGCCGCGAAGGACGTCAAGCGGGTCCACCTGGAGCTCGGCGGCAAGGCCCCGGTCGTGGTCTTCGAGGACGCCGACATCGCCGAGGCCGTCGAGGGCATCTCGGTGGCGGGCTACTTCAACGCCGGCCAGGACTGCACCGCCGCCACCCGCGTCCTGGTGCACGAGTCGATCCACGACGCCTTCGTCGAGGCCCTCGCCAAGGCCGCCGCCGACACCAAGACCGGCGGCGTCGACGACGAGGACGTCCTCTACGGCCCGCTCAACAACGCCAACCAGCTCAAGCAGGTGGCCGGCTTCATCGAGCGCCTGCCCGCGCACGCCAAGGTCGAGGCCGGCGGCCACCGGGTCGGTGACAAGGGCTACTTCTGGGCGGCGACCGTGGTCTCCGGCCTCCAGCAGGACGACGAGATCATCCAGAACGAGGTCTTCGGCCCGGTCATCACCGTGCAGAAGTTCACCGACGAGGAGCAGGCCGTCGCGTACGCGAACGGCGTCGAGTACGCCCTCGCCTCCTCGGTGTGGACCAAGGACCACGCCCGCGCGATGCGGATGTCCCGCCGGCTGGACTTCGGCTGCGTGTGGATCAACACCCACATCCCGCTGGTCGCCGAGATGCCGCACGGCGGGTTCAAGAAGTCCGGCTACGGCAAGGACCTGTCGTCGTACGGGTTCGAGGACTACACCCGGATCAAGCACGTCATGACCGCGATCTAACGGCGGGTCGTGACCGAGGGCGCCAGGGCGCGGGCCGGGGGCGCGGGGAGTCCTTCCCCGCGCCCCCGGCTTTTCACCCTGTCAGGGGGGCGCGCGACTCGCGTGACAGGATGGAGCTGCCCCCGGTCGGGCGGCCTCCCTACGCTGGTCGCATGAGCACTCCCACCGCTGACTCGGTCGCCGGGCAGGCCGTCAAGGCCGCCGACCGCGCGCACGTCTTCCACTCGTGGTCCGCCCAGGCCCTGATCGACCCCCTCGCGGTGGCCGGTGCCGAGGGCTCCTACTTCTGGGACTACGACGGCAACCGCTACCTGGACTTCTCCTCGCAGCTGGTGAACACCAACATCGGGCACCAGCACCCGAAGGTGGTCGCGGCGATCCAGGCGAAGGCCGCCCGGCTGTGCACCATCGCCCCGGGCTTCGCCGAGGAGTCGCGCAGCGAGGCCGCGCGGCTGATCGCCGAGCGCACCCCCGGCGACCTGGACAAGATCTTCTTCACCAACGGCGGCGCCGAGGCGAACGAGAACGCGATCCGGATGGCCCGGCTGCACACCGGCCGGCACAAGGTGCTCTCCACCTACCGCTCGTACCACGGCGCCACCGCCAACGCGATCACGCTGACCGGCGACCCGCGCCGCTGGGCGAACGAGACCGGCGTGTCGGGCATCGTGCACTTCTGGGGCCCGTACCCGTACCGCTCGAACTTCCACGCCGAGAACGAGGCGCAGGAGTGCGAGCGCGCGCTGGCGCACCTGGAGCAGACCCTCGCGTTCGAGGGCCCGGGCACCGTCGCGGCGATCATCCTGGAGACCGTGGTCGGCACCGCGGGCATCCTGGTGCCGCCGGCCGGCTACCTGGCGGGCGTGCGGGAGATCTGCGACCGGTACGGGATCGTGTTCATCCTGGACGAGGTGATGGCCGGGTTCGGCCGCACCGGCGAGTGGTTCGCCGCCGACCACTGGGGGATCACCCCCGACCTGCTGACCTTCGCCAAGGGCGTCAACTCCGGCTACCTGCCGCTGGGCGGCGTGGCGATCTCCGGGGCGATCGCGGAGACCTTCGCGCAGAAGGCGTTCCCGGGCGGCCTGACCTACTCGGGCCACCCGCTGGCCTGCGCCTCCGCGGTGGCGACGATCAACACGATGGCCGAGGAGGGCATCGTGGAGAACGCCAGGCTCATCGGCGAGACCGTGATCGGCCCCGGCCTGCGCGAGCTGGCCGAGCGCCACCCCTCGATCGGCGAGGTGCGCGGCCTGGGCGTGTTCTGGGCGCTCGACCTGGTGAAGGACCGGGAGACCCGCGAGCCGCTGGTGCCGTACAACGCGGCCGGCGCCGACAACGCGCCGATGGCGCAGCTCGCGGCGGCCTGCAAGCAGCGCGGCCTGTGGCCGTTCACCAACATGAACCGCCTCCACGTGGTGCCGCCGTGCAACGTCAGCGCGGAGGAGGCCAAGACCGGCCTGGCCGTGCTGGACGAGGTGCTGTCCCTCACCGACGCACACACCGTCTGACGATCCTCCACACATCCTCCACGGGGCTCCGGACGATTCGTCCGGGGCCCCGTGAGGTCTTTGCCAACCCCATCAGTACGATGATCCGCCTGACTGGGAGAGCAAAGGAATGACCATGGGGGACACGGGATTTCGGGTCGAACCCGAAGCGCTCACGGCGTACGCCGCCGTGCTCGACGCCCAAGCCGAACGGATCGCCCGGATCCGCTCGGCGCTGAACGGCGTCCGGCTCTCGTCCGAGGCCTTCGGCAAACTGCCGGGCTCGGGCGAGCTGTACGACTCGTACCAGGAGCACGCCGAAGCGGAGCAGGAGAACTTCGCCGACCTGATCGAACTGCTCGACGCGACCGGCGAGGGCGTCCGGGCCACCGTCGACAACTACCAGACCAACGAGCAGGACACCGCCGAGGTCTACGGGGGCGGCCGATGAGCACCCTGGCCCCCGGCTCGTTCGGCGACGCCGTCGACGCGTACAAGTGGACCCGCGACCGGGTCACCGACCAGCTGCCGCCGCTGCCCAGCTTCGAGAACCCGGTCAGCGAGGGCCTCGACGCCGGCCTCGACTCCATCGTCAAGGCGGCCCTGGACGCCACCGGGCTGATGGACGTCCTGGAGAAGGTCACCGGCGACCTCCAGGGGCTGACCGCCGCCGCGCACGAGTGGCAGGCCCAGGCCCAGGCCATGCGGGAGGTCGCCGCCGAACTGCGGTCGGCCGGCACCCAGGTCGACGCGGCCTGGGACGGCGCGGCCTCGGCGGCGTTCGGCGCCCACATGGCCGTCGTGGTCGAGGCCGTCGACGCCACCGCCGAGGACATGGCGCAGGTCGCGCAGATCATCAGCCAGGCCGCCGCCGAGTGCCAGCTCGCCGAGAACCTGATCATCGAGATCATCCGCGAGGCCATCGAGACCCTGATCATCACGCTGGCCGCCGGCCTGGTCGTCGACATCCTCACCCTGGGCCTGGCCACCGCCGCCGAGGCGCTCATCGTCGAGGGCGAGATCGCCATCTACATCGCCCGGGTCGGCCAGGTCTCGCTCAAACTGGAGAAGGCGCTCAAGGAACTGCACGAAGCGGTCAAGGCGATGAAGGCGGCCCGCAGCCTGGGCACCTTCAACAAGGCCCGCAAGGCCGCCAAGGCCGTCCGCAAGCTCGGCGGCAAGGGCAACCGGTGGGGGACCGGCCTGGACCTGATCCGGAACCCGTCGGCACGGAGCCTCGGCGAGTTCGCCACCGCGCAGGCCCTCGGACAGGGGTTCGGCGCGGTCAAGGGGGCGGTGAAGGGCGGCCTGGGCGCCGTCACCGGCGCCGGGGACTTCGCCGGGGTGCTCACCGACAACCTGCTCAGCGACCAGGGCCTGGGCACCGTCGCCGGCGCGCTCGACGGCCCGCCGCAGGGCGCCCCCTACCGGGTCCCGGACAACCGCATCGAGGAAGCCTTCGGATGAGCCAGCCCCACCACCCCCCGTACGGCGCCCCACCGCTGCCCGGCGCCCAGCACCTGCCCGAGGTCGGCCACCTGCTGCCGCCCGGCGAGCAGCCGCGCGGCATCGTCGACGCCGACCTGTGCGACCTGGTCCGCAGGCCGCCCCGGCGCTACCGCAAGGACCCCTCCGGCCGGGCCGGCGAGGCCGCGTTCGGCTGCCTGTTCGTGTTCGTGAACATCGCCGAGTACCTCGCCGACCTGGTCGAGGACTGCACCTGGGGCCTGGTCCGCTCGCTGCGCCGGCTCTTCCGCGGGCGCGGCCTCACCCGCGGCTGGGAGAGCCAGGCCGGACGGTTCGTCATCGCGGTGCGCTCCGCCGAGCGCAACCACGACAACGACGACGTCCTGCTGCTCTTCACCGACCGGCGGATCCTGCTGGTCGGCAGCGGCAACAACACCCCCGGCCCCGCCTCCCGCCGCACCTTCGACCACGACCGGGCCAAGCACGTCCTGGGCGAACTGCCCTACGCCCACCTGACCCGGGTCGAACCCCGGCACACCTGGATCTCCTCCCGGGTCGACCTGCACTTCGCGGACGGCTCGCGGGCCGCGCTGGAGGTCGACGGGAAGGAGCTCCCCGCGCTGGTCGCCCTCGGCCCGCGCTGAGCCCGGACGCGGTGCGCCCGCCGACCCGCCGTCAGCGGCGCACCGCGTCCAGCGCCAGCAGCGCCACGTGCAGGGACAGACAGGACTCCACCTGGTCCAGGTCCACGCCGAGGATCCGCTCCACCTTGTGCAGCCGGTCGTAGAACGACGGGCGCGACAGGTGCGCGGCGTCCGCCGCCGCCGACTTGTTGCGGCCCTGCTCCAGGTAGATCCGCAGCATCTGCACCAACTGGCCGCCGTGCTCCGCGTCGTAGGCCAACAGCGGACCCAACTCGCGCTCCACGTACGTCTGCAGGCGCTCGTCGTCGCGCAGCAGGTGCAGCAGGCCGCGCAGCCGGACGTCCGGCAGGCGGTAGTACGCGGCCCGGCCGCCCGGCGCGTCGTGCAGCGCCGCGTCCGCGACCTGGGTGGCCTCCAGCAGGGTGCGGCGGGCGTCGCGGACCGAACCCACCGAGGAGCCGACCGCTATCACCGGCTCGGCCGCCGCACCGTCCCGGCCCGCCTCCGCGGACAGCCGGCGCAGCGCCGCCGCGAACGCCTCCAACGAGGCGTGCTCCTCCTGCTGCGAGCCGAGCGCCACCAGCAGGCCCACGCCCTCGTCGTCCAGCGCGCCGACCAGCGCCGACAACCGGGAGGCGCGGATCGCGGTGGCCGCCAGCTCGGTGAAGTCCCGCAGCCGGGCCTGCGCCTCCAGCGCCGCCGGCAGCGGGCCCTGCCGCTGGCGCAGCACCACGCCCACCAGCCGGCGCCCCTCCAGCGGCACGCCCAGCGCCTGCGCGCGCAGCGCCACCTCGGAGACCGTCAGCGCGTGCGTCAGGACGCCCGACAGCAGGGTGCGGTGGGTCTGCCGCTCCAGCGACTCCCGGTCGCGCACCACCAGCCGGTTCAGCGCCAGCGTCGCCGCGCCGCGCTCCAGCAGCATCGCGTGCGGGTGCGGCACGTCCCGGGGGAGCGGCACCGGCTCGTCCACCAGCACCAGCCGCCCCCAGTCCTGGCCGCGCGCCCCGACCGTGGTCACCAGCCAGCCCGACCGCAGGTCGTAGCCGGTGCGGCCCGGCGGGTGGACGCCGCGCGAGCGGTGCTCCCAGCCCTCCAGCAGCTCCTGCTCGCCGCGCCCCGCCGGGTCGTGCGCCAGCACCTGGTGCGCCAGGTTCTCCAGCACCACCGGCGCCCCCGCCATCCGGGCCACCTGCCGGACCACCTCGGCGGGCTCCGCGCCCTCCGTCGCCAGCTCGTTGAACACCTGGTGCACCGCCTCGGAGACCCGCAGCTGCTCCAGCTGCGCGTTCACCACCAGCGCGTGCACCGCCTCGGTCACCGCGACGAACCTCAGCTCCCGGCGCAGCACCACCAGCGGCAGGTCGTGTCGCTCCGCCGCCGCGACCAGCGCCCGCGGCAGCGAGTCGAAGTACCGCCGGCCGAACTCGATCACCAGCCCGGCCACCCCGACCTCGGCCAGCTCCCGCACGTACCGGGCCAGCCCGTCCCGGTCCTCCGGCAGCGCGATGCCGGTCGACAGCACCAGCTCGCCGCCGCGCAGCACCCCCGCCACGTCCGGCAGCTCGCTGACGTGCACCCAGCGCACCGGGCGCTCCAGCGCGCCGGAGCCGGCCACCACCTGGGGCAGGCCGCGCCGCATCACGTCGAGGTCGAGCACGCGGGCGACGGTGGGGAGCATCGCTGATACCTCCTGGGGGCTTCTCAAGGTGTCAAGTCAATCATGCGCGGCCGCGACGCCCTGTCGCCCGCGAGCAGCCTTGCAGCGTGTAAGGCCCTTCGACCCGGCCGTTGCTGAGTGACGCTTGCCCCGGGCCCCCGAACCGAGGCATCGTCGGCCGGGACGAGTAGGCAATGGAGGCAGCTCATGGACCTGACCAGCTTCAACGACGGCGCGCAGCACATCGCGGGCCGTCCCGCCAGGAGCTCGGGCGGCGAACCCTTCGCCGTGGTCAACCCCGCGACCGGCGCCACCGTCCAGCAGGTCGAGCTGGCCACCACCGCCGACGTCGACGCCGCCGTCGCCGCCGCCCGCGCCGCCCTCCCCGGATGGTCCGGCGCCACCCCCGGCACCCGCTCCGACGCGCTGAACCGGCTGGCCGGCATCCTCGCCGAGCACGCCGAGGACTTCGCCCGGGTCGAGACCGCGCAGACCGGTAAGCCGATCAAGCTCTCCACCGAGTTCGACGTCCCCGGCACGGTCGACAACACCGCGTTCTTCGCCGGCGCCGCCCGCAACCTGGAGGGCAAGGCCGCCGGCGAGTACAGCGGCGACCACACCTCGTACGTCCGCCGCGAGGCGGTCGGCGTGGTCGGCAGCATCGCGCCCTGGAACTACCCGCTGCAGATGGCCGCCTGGAAGATCCTCCCGGCCATCGCGGCCGGCAACACCATCGTCCTCAAGCCCGCCGAGATCACCCCGCTGACCTCGCTGATGTTCGCCCGCGCCTGCACCGCCGCCGGCATCCCCGACGGCGTCGTCAACGTCGTCACCGGCGCCGGCCGCACCGCCGGCGAGCACCTGATCGGCCACCCCGACGTCGCCATGGTGTCCTTCACCGGCTCCACCGCCGTCGGCAAGCGGGTCGCCGAGATCGCCACCGCCACCGTCAAGCGCACCCACCTCGAACTCGGCGGCAAGGCCCCCTTCGTGGTCTTCGACGACGCCGACCTGGAAGCCGCCGTGCACGGCGCCGTCGCCGCGTCCCTGATCAACAGCGGCCAGGACTGCACCGCCGCCACCCGCGCCTACGTCCAGCGCCCGCTGTACGACGCCTTCGTGGCCGGCGTCGCCGACCTGTACGAGGGCATCCGGCTCGGCGACCCGCTGAACCCGCACACCGACATGGGTCCGCTGGTCTCCTACGCCCACCGCGACCGCGTCGCCGGCTTCGTCGAGCGCGCCCGCTCCTACGCCACCGTCGTCACCGGCGGCCCCGCCACCGGCAAGGGCCACGACGGCACCGACCTCGCGCTCGGCGCCTACCACCGCCCCACCCTGATCACCGGCGCCGCCCAGGACAGCGAGGTCGTCCAGGGCGAGGTCTTCGGCCCGGTGCTCGTCGTGCTGCCCTTCGACGGCGACGAGGAGGGCCTGCGCCTCGCCAACGACACCCCCTACGGCCTGGCCGCCTCCGCCTGGACCCGCGACGTCCACCGCTCGCTGCGCGCCACCCGCGAGATCGCGGCCGGCTGCGTCTGGGTCAACGACCACATCCCGATCATCAGCGAGATGCCGCACGGCGGGTACAAGGCCTCCGGCTACGGCAAGGACATGTCGCAGTACTCGCTCGACGAGTACACCCAGGTCAAGCACGTCATGTTCGACACCACCGCGGCCGCCCGCAAGGACTGGCACCGGACGGTCTTCGGCGACCGCTGACCGCGGGCGGACCGCGGCCCGCCGACGGGCCCGCCCACGGCCCGCCCGCGATCACGTGTAAGAGAACCCCGGTACCCCGCTCTCCCGGGTGACGGCAGCAGGCACCCCGCCCGCCGCCCGTCCCCGGGAGAGACGAGGAACCCCGCCGTGAGCACCACCCCCCACCCCAGCGCCCTGCACTGGCTCGCCGACGCCGCCCCCGACCCCGACGCCTACCGCCGCACCTGGGAACGCACCCGCTCCGGCCTCGCCCTGCTCCCCGCCGGCCACCGCTGGGACGTCCTGCACACCCCCGGCGCGCTCGGCCGCCCCGCCGCCGCGCTGCTCGAACGGCTCGGCGGCGGACCCGTCCTGGCCGACCCCGACGACGACACCGTCGGCTTCCTCGTCCCCGCCGGCACCGCCGAACGCTGGACCGGCACCGGCGTCCGCGCCTCCGGCCGCGGCACCTGGATCGCCGTCCCGCACCCCGCCCGCCGGGCCGGCCGCGGACCGCACTGGCTGCTCCCCCCGCACCCCGACGGCCGGCTGGTCGACCCGCGCGCCCTCGAACTCGCCCTCCACGACGCCGCCGCCCACCGGCACGGACCGCATGGGGCGGGCCCGGACGGGACAGACTGGCCGCATGGACGCCAAGGAAGCCGGGAAGCCCGTGGACCCCGTGAACCCCGTGGACCCCGTGGACGCTCCGGAACGTGACGCCGACGCCGACGCCGACGTCGACCGGGCCGCGCTGCTCGCCGACGCCCGGCCCTACTGCCTCGGGCACGCCCTCGCCCTGGCCGGGCCCGACGCGCTGCGGCTGCACGGCCTGACCGCCGTCCCCGCGCCCGGTCGCGACACCGCGCTGCTGCTGGTCACCGCCGACGGACCGCCCCTGGCCGAACTCGCCACCGGGCTCGCCGAGACCCTGCGCGCCGCCGGCCACCGCGTCCAGGAACCGCCCGGCAGCGCGCGCAGCCGCGAACTCGCCGTCACCGCGGGCGGGCCGTCCCTCGACGGCGGCCCCGGGCGGCCGCCGCAGCGGATCGAACTGCGCCGCGAACCGCTGCACCACCCGCCCACCCGACCGGCCGGCGCCCCCGTCCCGGTCGCCGCGCTGGACGACACCGCCGCGCTCGCCGTCCGCACCCTCTGCGAACGCGCCCTGCCCGCCGACCTGCTGGCCCTGGACGCCCTCACCGAGCACCGGAGCGAAGGCGAACTCCTCGCCCTGGCAAGCGCGTTCGACACCGAGGCGGACTTCGGCCCCGCCGCGCTCGCCGACCGGCTGGAGAGCGCCGCCACCCTGCTGCCGCCCGAGGCCGACGACACCCGGCGGTGGGCCGAAACCTGGGCCCAGGACCTGCGCCTCGACCTGCTGGAGACCACCGCGCTCGCCGACGGCCTGCACGACCCCTACCCGGAGCCGGAACCGGACCGCACGGAGGGAGCCTCCGACGACCTGTAAGGGTGAATCGCGGTTCCCCGTCAGGGTGCTCGTTGAGCGGGCCCTCCCTCCCGCGCAGACTGGAGGACGAGCGCGGGACATCCGTGGACAGTCCGGAGGCAGAGACCCTTGAGCAGCAAGCACATCACCCACTGGATCGGTGGCCAGTACGTCGCCACCGCCGGAACCGCGCCCCGCCGCGGCGACATCCACGACCCGGCCACCGGCCAGGTCACCGGCCAGGTCGACTTCGCCGAGATCGCTGAGGTGGACCAGGCCGTCGCCGCCGCCGCCCAGGCCTTCACCAGCTGGCGCAAGGCGTCGATCGCCAAGCGCACCCAGGTGCTGTTCAACTTCCGCGAGCTGTTCAACGCCCGCAAGGACGAGCTCGCCGCGATCATCGTCGCCGAGCACGGCAAGGTGCACTCCGACGCCCTCGGCGAGCTTGCCCGCGGCCAGGAGGTCGTGGAGTACGCCTGCGGCATCCCGCAGCTGATCAAGGGCGGCTTCACCGAGCAGGCCTCCACCGGCGTCGACGTCTACTCGATCCGCCAGCCGCTCGGCCCGGTCGCCATCATCTCGCCGTTCAACTTCCCGGCCATGGTGCCGATGTGGTTCTTCCCGATCGCGATCGCGGCCGGCAACACGGTCGTCCTCAAGCCGTCCGAGAAGGACCCGTCCGCCGCCAACTTCATCGCCGAACTGTGGAAGGAGGCCGGCCTCCCCGACGGCGTCTTCAACGTCGTCCACGGCGACAAGGTCTCCGTCGACCGCCTGCTGGAGCACCCCGACATCAAGTCGGTCTCCTTCGTCGGCTCCACCCCGATCGCCCGCTACGTGTACGAGACCGGCACCCGCTACGGCAAGCGCGTGCAGGCCCTCGGCGGCGCCAAGAACCACATGCTGGTGCTCCCCGACGCCGACCTCGACCTGGCCGCCGACGCCGCCATCAACGCCGGCTTCGGCGCGGCCGGCGAGCGCTGCATGGCCGTCTCCGTCCTGGTCGCCGTCGACCCGATCGGCGACGAGCTGGTCGCCAAGATCAAGGAGCGGATGGCCACCCTCAAGGTGGGCCCCGGCTGCAACGGCGACTCCGAGATGGGCCCGCTCGTCACCGGCCAGCACCGCGACAAGGTCACCTCCTACGTCGAGTCCGGCGTCGCCGACGGCGCCGAGCTCGCCGTCGACGGCCGCAAGCACGCCGTCACCGCCGAGGACGCCACCGGCGCCCCCACCACCGACGGCTTCTGGCTCGGCCCCACCCTGTTCGACCACGTCAAGCCGGGCATGTCCGTCTACAACGACGAGATCTTCGGCCCGATCCTGTCGGTCGTCCGGGTCCCCTCCTACGACGAGGGCCTGGAGCTCATCAACGCCAACCCGTACGGCAACGGCACCGCCATCTTCACCAACGATGGCGGCGCGGCCCGGCGCTTCCAGAACGAGGTCGAGGTCGGCATGGTCGGCATCAACGTGCCGATCCCCGTCCCCGTCGCCTACTACTCCTTCGGCGGCTGGAAGGCCTCGCTGTTCGGCGACACCCACGCCTACGGCGCCGACGGCGTCCAGTTCTTCACCCGCGGCAAGGCCGTCACCCAGCGCTGGCTCGACCCCTCGCACGGCGGCATCAACCTGGGCTTCCCCACCAACAGCTGAACAGCCCACCGCGCCCCGGCGTGACGGAAGGCCGGCCCCCACCAGGGGCCGGCCTTCCGGCCGTTCACCCCTCGGCACCCTGCGCGCCGCCACGCACCCGGGGGCGGATGTTTGCACCCGGCGCGGATCCGGCGTAGTGTTCACTGGTCGCTCGGCAGGGAGCACCGGACACGCATCTGTGTGGACGGTCCCGGGGCGGCCAATCCCTGAGAAACCAGTTCGATGATCCGTGACGGGTCGGCGTGTCTTTCGCGTTCCCGTTCGTATTTCGTCGTGCTCGTTTTCGGAGATTGCGGCCGATTCGCTTTCCGGAGCAGGGATCGGCTAGAGTTTGAAACGTCGGACGGGCCGTCAGGGCGCGGAAGACGAAAGCGAGTCGGGAAAGAGCACAAGCTCGGATCTGATAAGCTG